>JBFLZD010000046.1 GCA_040756435.1 Spirochaetota bacterium
GTTATCAGGCAAATATGGATAAACTCTGAACGTCTGTATTGTGCTCATATTCCCTCACATTCTGAAAAGTTTTTTTAATATAGTATAGTGCATCATATCGCAAGTCAAGATTTTAATCATTATAAATAAGAGATTTTTGCCATGAACTATCGCATAAATTTTTAAAATAAAAAAATAATGATATACTATTTATGCGATAGTTACTGTTAAAATTATTAACACCAATGTCTATTCCATGAAAAAGGCTTTATTATGGATTATACAATAGTGATGTATCAGTACCCCCTGGGAACGTATTTAACTCATGATACAGTCAATAAGCTTCGTAACATAAAACCCCACTTTATATGCTTCCCGGAATATTTTTTTGTGAATAAAAAATTAGGCAATCATGTACAAACACCGCATAATCAGGCTTTGCAGTTAAAACGAATACAGGTGCTATCAAAGGAATTAAATACTGTTGTCATTGGTGGTACCATGCCCGAACGTAATGGCAATTTTTTGCATAATACTGCTTTTGTTTTCCATAATGGTAATATGTTGGGTTTTTACCGCAAACAAAACCTGTTTTTTGCTGAAGAAGGAAAAATAACTCCCGGAAACAACCATGTCATCTTCAATGCGTATGGCATACGATTTAGCGTTTTGATATGTGCTGATGTTTTTAAGGATGAAAATTTTATAGCATTGAAGGAATTAGGTGCACAAATTATCTTCATACCTACATTTTCACTTATGCGTAATGAAACCGTAGAGGAAAAATTTAAACGCGATCAGGATATTTTTGTCAGGGGTGCAAAACTGTCCAATGCAATTTTGGTTAAAGTATGCGGCGTTAAATCTGATTATAAAAATTTTTTGCAAGCACGAAGCCTCATCGCAGCACCTGATGGTATACTCTACAGGGTAGATCCTGATCAGGAAGATACGGCAATGCTTATCGTGAACACTGTGAGTATATAATGTTTGATAAAACTTTTAACACTAACAATGGAAATCTATAGTTACGATAAGCTTTAATTATTTAAACACATTTTCAATTAACACAAAAAAGCAAATTATTGCCATAAACCACATTACAAGAACTATCGCCTTAAACCATGTATTTTTTGTAAAATAATTAATAGTATAACCACTATCACTAACATAACCTGAACCGGTAAATAATGAGATGACAAAAGGAAAAAGTATTGCAGCAAAAAAACCTGTAGCATTCCACCACATCCATGAAACTTTTGGCAAAAACAACCATATATATA
Organism: Spirochaetota bacterium; assembly: GCA_040756435.1. Lineage (NCBI taxonomy): Bacteria > Pseudomonadati > Spirochaetota > Spirochaetota bacterium. Next base: position 1,263 of record JBFLZD010000046.1, read on the forward strand.
CATTAACCAAAATGCCTGTTGCAAACCCTCCTATAACTGCAAGCTGGTGAATCTTTTTTCTGGTTATCATCCCAATAATAAATACTGCACAGATTGGCCCATACAACAGTGACCCAATTTTATTTACCAGTTCCACCACTGTTTCACTGCTCCCAGCAAAAACAATGGCAAATAGTGTTGTTATGACTCCCCACAATACAGTTAATACCCGCGATAAAAAGAGTTTTGTTTTATCACGTGTGGATTCTATTTTTTCATAAGCTACTTTCAGTGCATCATTATAGGTAATTGCACTTAAGGAATTAATTGCTGAATCCATGCTTGACATTGATGCAGCTAAAATACCTGAAATCACTACACCCTTTAGCCCTGCAGGAATATAGTGTTTAATAAATGTAGGTATTAACATGTCAGGCTGCTGATTGGATAATAAAGAGCGTAAAGTATTATCTACAGATAACAACAGTAATAGTAAAATCCCTAAAAATGAGTACAGCATAACAATGACAAATCGAACTATAGTATTTATAATAATGGCCTTTTGTGCAGCATCAGTGCTTCTACATGAAAAAAAGCGCTGAGCCTGACTTTGATCAAACCCATAATATGAAATATATAAAAAGAAACCACCACACAACATTGGTGCCAATGAAAAAGTATTACCATCCAATATTCCAAATGAAACATAATTAAATATCTTCAACCGTTGATAATCAAGGGTAAAAGCGGTATGGCCATTTAAAACAAATAATATAATTCCACAAAATAAAACTGTAGATAACAGTAACACAACAAGTTGCATAACATCAGTGTAAATATCAGCTAAAATTCCACCAATCGAAGTATATATAAGCGATATTAATGAAATGGTTACAATTGAAACATACAGATTAAGATCGGTCATAACACTGAACACGTATGACGTTGCAACAATAGCTACACCCGTAGCCAATGACCTGCTTAGTAAAAAAACCAGTGCAAGGATAACACGTGTTTGCTTACCAAATCGTTTTTCTAGCCATTCATAAATGGAAAAACCCTGATATGACCTGAAAGCAGGAATAACAAAAAGAATGAGGAAAATCATGGATAGTGGGAGGGCTAATTCATACTGTAACCAGGTTAGCCCTCCATTATGTTTGACAGCAATAAAAGCAGGTACTCCAATCAGGCTTATTGCGCTTACCTGATTTGCTGCAAGTGATGACCCTGTTAACCAGGCTGATGCTTTCTGTGAAGCTATATAATAATCAGCCTGATTTTTTTGTTTTTTCCCAATTATATACCCTATGCCAATGACACAAATACTGTATAAAACAACAATAATCCAATCAATGGCACCCATTGGATACTAATACAAAATCCCCTCTAATTTTGTACGTATAAATTGTGGTAAAGCAAATGCTCCCCTATGGATATCAGGATTATAATATCTGAGTAGTTTGGCAAGTGCTTTTGCTTTTTCTTCCTTCAAATCATTTATTGGATGGTATTTCTTAGAACAGAATGAAAAGCCAATCATGCCACTTGGATATGTGGGTACCATGGTAATATAATATGAAGGGACTTTGAAAAACTTTTTATTATATTGTGCCAGTGTTACAATAACATTTGGGTGATAAAATATTGATTCCGACTGGGTTGATGCTATTCCATCATCATCCAGACACTCACTTAAATTTTTGTAAAATTCTTCTGAAAACAATACTGCAGCAGGCCCAATGGGATCAGATGAATCAACAAGAATTACATCATACGCTTTTTTCCTTTCTGCAATAAACTTTGCACCATCTTCAGTATATATTGTCACACGGGGATCATCATATGAACATGATAAGGCAGGCATGTATTCACGGCAAAGACGTATTACATCACCATCTATCTCACAAATATCTGCTTTTTCAACTTCTTTGTGTTTTAACACTTCTCTAAGAGTACCACCATCACCCCCACCAATAACAAGAACCCGTTTGGGGTTTGGATGAACGCACATGGGAACATGTACCAGCATTTCATGATATCCCATTTCATCAACTTCGGTAGTCATAAATACGCCATCAAGTACCAGCATTCTACCAAATGCTTTTGTGTCATATATTTCAATCCTCTGAAACTTTGAATCATAGGTTGCAAGTTTACCAGTTACCTTAAGTTTCATGGTTCTTCCCTGTTCCATTTCATATAACTCTTCAATCCATACGCTTGATTCAAATGGCATGTCGTACCTCCTGAATGTATAATTGTAATAGAATGAATCTTTTACGTAGATAAATAAGTGGTAGGTTTATAAAAATTAAGGGGACAGGTATCCCTTACCGTCCCCTTAATCACTGATTACTTTCTTAAAGCAACATTAAGAGTATAGTCGCTACCCTTGAAGTAGCTCAGTGAGAATTGGGCAGCAATCTCTGGGTCATAATATTTGCAGCTGAATATATCAATGTAAGCAGTATTTGTCAGATTTGCAAAGTGACCTGATATCATTGAAGTTTCAATGAGCTGCACCATTGAATAACCAGCAACACGCTCATCCTCACCAAAATTAACAACCTGAGTCTCTCCAAACCTCTTCATTTCAATGAGATCGCACAACTGAATCGCATACTGCCGTATCATCTCTGCATCTCGAATAATGTCTGGATCACAATTATGAATATCAACGCTGCAATACAACCCCCATGCACCTAATTTTTCAAACTGGTCAATGGTCGGAATTGTTTTAAGTATGTCGTTAGTCAATGTAGTTAACATTTTCCACCTCCCGAATTACTGGCACATTTTTTACCTTGCTACCGTTTAACACTCCTCTTCGCATTTCATACAGAACACATCGCTCTGCTTCCAGCTGTTCAGTGATATAATCGATAGCTACCCTGTAATCATGATCTCCGCAGGTGAAGACGTCAACCGCTGCATACCCATATTCCGGCCATGTATGGATTGTGATATGCGACTCGGCTATGACGATTACTCCGCTAATACCGTATGGAGAAAACTTGTGAAAGAATGGTTGGATGATAGTGGCTTTAGAGAGTTCGGCTGCGGCCGTTAACACCTCCTCAACCTTTTTTAAATTGTTGATGTGAAACTCGTTGCAGTTGAAGAGTTCCGCAATAATGTGTGTACCTAAACCCTCCATGGGCAACCACCTCATTTTATAAAATCACCTACACTACGGTGAGTGTATGCATTAAGAATGGTTTTTAAGGTTAACTTAAATTCGCCACCCTGGGGATTGTCATTCCTTTGGGTTTTTTGCGCTTTTACATAATCAAAATGCTAAAACCACTACTGGTTTTAGCCCTTAAATAATATCACCCCCTCTGCTCAAAGAGAACATTGACAGTATTATATCACATTACAAAATTTCAACAACAATATTGTTTAATTTAAAAAAAATTTAAAAAAATTTTTTAAATACTGATCTAATAAAAACAGGGTATTCCACAGTTACTTGATTGATTCAAGAATAAAGTGCAACACAAAATAGAAAAAGGTTTTTTCTTTGATACTTTTTAATGTTACCGGCTGGTTAAAATAAATTTATGAATCAATGACAGAGGGTGCCCCAAAACAAACAGTGGGGCTCTCAATGATGTAAGTGCAATGTCATTGCAAGCGTAGCGCCTGTGCTGAGTGCTTCGACGAGCTCAGCAACCACTTGTTGAAGCGAAGCAATCCCAATGCCGTTCAAGATGAAATTGCTACACGCCTGCGGCGCTCGCAACTATGGGATTGCTGCGTCACTTTGTTCCTTGCAATGACAGGAGAGCAAAAGTGATAGCAAAAATATTACTTTTGAGACACCCTCTTTACGAGAAATTACAAGAACATCTAAATGTTACATTTCAAATGTGAATTTTCAAACCACTTAAAAAAGAATTTGAAAAATGATTGACTTCAATGTATATTATAAATAGATTGTCACTTCGTTAAAACGATCGCGCGGTGGAGCAGCTGGTAGCTCGTTGGGCTCATAACCCAAAGGTCGCAGGTTCAAATCCTGCCCGCGCTACCAAGGCGGAGTAGCTCAGTTGGTTAGAGCACACGGCTCATATCCGTGGTGTGGGGGGTTCGAGTCCCTCCTCCGCTAATTACCGTTTATAATATTTCCTGCAATCATCGCATAAACCGTGCGATGTTTTTTTATTACTATACTCATTAAAATATTCTTCTAACGCAACCCACTTGCCATCAACATAAATTTTATGACACCCTGCACATATCCTTACGTATGACTCAAGATTTTTAATTTTTAAAAATATCTTAATGGTATAATACAGCAAAAAGCCAAATATTGCAGTAAAAATAAAAGTTTCTAAAAGGCTTTCTTGATAATTTATTGGTGTTGGTTCAGCATTTAAAAGTAGGCAGGGCAAATCAAAAATTTCTTCTGCCCAAATAAATAGAATAATACAAAGAAAAACTATTATTTCAAAAATAACAATTTTGCCTAACGTATCTTTTTGCTTCATTGTTAACCTCATCATTTCCATTTATGGTAACAACCGTTGTAATAATGGCTTTCCCAATGAAATAGCTGATTCGGGGCATATTTCCATACAACAATAACACCGTATACACGTTGAATAATCGTAGCATGGCACTTTACCATCTTTAGATGTGCTAATTGCTTTTACCGGGCATATCTGCTTGCACTGATAACAAAGCGTACACGTATCAGGATTTGGCACTGGTTTTGCAATCATCATATTTTTTAATAGCTTATTTATAAGCGGAATTGCCAGTATTTTAGATGATCCTGATTCTTTTGGCGGCATGAAAGACAATTTTTTTGAAATATGTTCTTTTATAATTTCAATTTTTTCCGGTGTATTGCACAAACCTCTTTTTATTCCCATTGTGATGGTTGGTATATTCTTTATGTCAAATCCAGCTATTGTTGCAATAGCATAATCAACTGCAATTGCATTATACGATGCCCCAATAATCCCTAAAAATGCAGGCGTGCCTGATGGACCTGGACCATCACCCTCCATAATGGTTATTGCATCTACAATATGGACGATAGTTTTGGGAAGTGCAGCATCAGTGCAATAAGCCTGGTATAAATCTAAAAGCATCCCAGCAAACTCATCTTTAGTTTTTGCTTTAATATGCCACTCGGATTTTTTCATTCCATGAATGGTGCCAAATAAATTTTTTACCGCACATGTTATATGCGTTAGTGCGTGCGTTTTAAACTTGGGAAGATTTATAAGTATATCGCATTCTGTTAAAATTTTTGGCACTTCAAACCGCTTGAAATGATGAGCATTATCATTATGAATTATTATGCAATCTGATGTATCGGCAACAAACACATCTTCTTCAGTTACTATCGCATCATATCCTGTCTTTTTCATTACTCGTTGCAATGACTGCACCGCAGGCGATTCAACAAGAACTGGTATGCCACCATGTTGTTTTACAATCTGAACTATTGCTTTAAAAAAGGCTGGATGCGTGATTACTGTAGACTCTGGGGATGCTGATGTTAATAAATTAGGTTTTATTGCTACTTTTGCATTGTACAGTTTTGAAAAATTAAACTGCAACTGGTTTAATGCTGCAATAACCTTTGTTTTGATAACTTCAACATCATAATGACTGCATTCTTTTACTATGACTTTCATATCGTAACTCTTGATAAACATAATGATACATTATTATAACATCATTCATGTTTTATTTCAACGTTTGTTGCCTGCATTATAACTATTTTCCCACCAACGATATTGGTAATGATACCCTCAACAGTTACTATCGCCCCATTATCCAATGCTTCTACTTCAAAGGGTGCAAACACTTCTACTACTCCATCAAACCTGTTTTCTGAATAATTTATCAGTAACTGAAAACTTATGCCATCCTTTTTTTTATAATTTGCTACTTTTCCCTGCCATTTTACATTTATTCCCTTATATAAATATGGTTTTTGCATTACATCACTGTATGAAAATGTTGCCACTGTACGCTCTCTGGTGCGGTTTATAAAATCTTTTAAAAATGCTACTCGCTCTTTTACTCTGAAATTTGCATTGCTGGCATCAATCTTATTCAACAGTATCAAAGCATCATTTTCTTTGCCTTCCTTGATCAGCCACTTTGCCCTATTAAAATCCTGAATACATGCTTCATTTGATGCATAAAATTCAGGTGTGCGCACTTTCTGAATTTTATCAATGATATCGTAATGCATACCATCAAGTGAAATCTGTGATAAATCTTCCCCTGATTGAAGCGATGGTTGATAAAATAGAAGTTCAATTTTTTCCTGTATGAGTTTTGCAAGAGATGAAGGAAAAAACACAATCCCTGTTATCAGAAATACAACAATAATCAATACCAGAGCTACTGTTTTAAAGTGTAGTACAGGCCGCCCTGTCCTGAATGATATTTTGACTTTTTTTGGTGATCTAACCGTGATAAAATCTTTTATCTTAGCCTTTTTTTGAAATTGTTCAAAATCAGCAGATTCCTGTATTTTTGCTATAATTTTTGTTATTTGTTTATTCCCCGGGGAAATTTTTACTATATCAATGTAACCTGTGCAGGCCTCATCTTTTGATTTAGCAGCTTTTAACATCAGAAATGCCTGTATTTCTAAAAGAGGAACAAAAGCTGGATATTGTCGTAGTGCCTTGCGTAACAAAGCTTCGGCCTGGGCAAGTTTATCTGTAAATAGATACGACAAAATCAATAAAAAATAATCAAATGGATTATTGGAAATAGTAATATTTTTTTCTAATAACTGGATAACTATTACATATGAACCTTTTTTAAATGATTTATATGCTTCTTTTGTTATTAATTCAGATTTCACATTGTAAATCTTTTAATTTAAAATTTTTTATATCAACGTACATTCCCGCCATCGTTGATTGTGGGAATGAATACTCTTACAATAATTTCCTTACACGTTACGCCAACATTTACAGTTTGGTTATTCCACTATTTTTTCACGCGTTCCACATACTCACCTGTTCGTGTGTCAACTTTTATAACATCACCTTCATTGACGAATATGGGAACCTGAACAGTGGCACCAGTTTCAACGGTCACTGGTTTTAAAACATTGGTGGCAGTATCACCTTTCACCCCTGGCTCAGCATAGGTTACTTTCAATACTACAAATATTGGTGGCTCTATAGACAATATTTCCTCATCATGCATGGTTGCTTCAACATTATCGCCCTCTTTTATATAATTGAGTAAATTTGAAGCTTTTTTCTTATCTACGTGTATTTGATCATAGCTTTCTGTATCCATAAAAACCAGGGAATCACCCTCATCATAAAGATATTGCAGTGTCTTCTTCTCAACTCGAACATCCTCAACCTTTTCGCCACCTTTAAACTTTTTATCTACAATAACACCCTTTGTAAGTGATTTTAATTTTGTCTGAACAAACGCTCCACCCCGGCCTAATTTTACATGCTGATATTCAACAACTGAATACAGGTCACCATCAACCTTAATAACTGTTCCCGTTCGCAAATCATTACTTGTTATCATGTGGAATACTCCTTGGAAAATATAATTCTATAAAATAATTAGTTCCTTTGTGCTTTTTGTTAAAACCTCATGTCCTGAAGAAGTTACCAGTACCATATCTTCAATTCTGACACCTGCTTTTTTGGGGATATATATGCCAGGCTCAATAGTTATAACCATACCCTTCTTTAATGCCATAGCCCCATTCTGTTTTACAGCTGGTATTTCATGTACATCCAGCCCAACGCCATGACCCAGCGAATGGCCAAAAAAGTTACCATATCCTTTAGCAGCTATAAAATCCCTTGCAATACTGTCAAGTTTATTTGTAGTCAATCCTGATTTTACTGCATCAACAGCTCTCTTTTGAGCCTCTTTTACAATAGAATAAATTGTATTGATACTATCGGGAATACTTTTAATAAATACAGTACGCGTTATGTCCGAGCAATAACCCTTGAAAATGCATCCCATGTCAATAAGCACCGGTTCACCTGCCTTAATCTTTTTGGTTCCCGTTTTGTAATGGGGCATTGATGACCCCGCCCCTGATGCAACGATGGGATCAAATGAAGTTCCCTGGCATCCATGTTTTTTATAAAAATATTCTATTTCAACAGCAATGTCCCATTCAGTAATACCTGGCTTAATAATCGTAAGTATATGGTGAAAACAGGCATCTGTTATTCGGGCTGCTTTTTTAATAATTTCAATTTCATCATCATCTTTGATAATACGCAACTCATTAATAACATCCCCGCCGTAATGCAAAGCTATGCCTTTGCACTCATTTTGAAAGATTTTATACTGCGATAGTGTAATTGAATGCTCCTCAAAAAATATATTTTTTATTTTTTTTTCTATAAGTAATGATTTTAATGATTTGAAAAAATCCTTTTGCTGTAATACAAAACGAACATTTTCAGGTAATATCATCAGAGCGTATTCCTCATAGCGTGAATCAGAAATAAAAACTATCTCATCTTCAAAAAATATTAGATACCCATAACTTCCTTCAAATCCGGTGCAATATTTAATATTAATCAAGCTTGCAACCAGGTATGGGAATTGTTTTTTTTCTGACAAATGCTTTTGTATTTTTTTCATTCTTGTGCGATAGTTCATAGAATTAGAATCACTTTGAGTAATTTTCCAGATAGTGTAGTAAAGCCTGCAGCGCTACTATATATGAGTAATACCCAAACCCACAGATTTGACCAATACATACAGGCGCAATGTACGAATGTCTTCTGAAGCGTTCTCGTGAATGTATATTGGAAAGATGAACTTCTATACATGGAATACCTATGGAAGCTAAGCAATCACGGATAGCTATTGAAGTATGTGTATAAGCACCCGCATTGATAATAATCCCATCACAATTTCTATTATTTTGAATATAATCTATAATTTCACCTTCGCTATTTGACTGGAAACAACGTACTTCACAGTTCTTGCCCTTTGCAAATTCATGTATTCTGTTATTAATTTCTTCCAGCGTTAGTGTACCATATATTGCAGGTTCTCTTTCCCCTAAAAGATTTAAATTTGGTCCATGAATTACATGAAAAGTATATTGTTTCATACATTCCTCTGATTGGTTTATTTACCTGTTAAAAACCATACTGTTTAATGAGATGATCTGCTTTAATTTTTGCAAGTACATTTGAATCTGAGTTAATTATTTCATATAAAATATCTTTAGACTCATCCTGTTTACCCATTTCATACAACAACACTGAAACATATACTTTTGCATTATAAAAATTAATATCAGTGCTGTCAGATTTGGAAAAATAAAGGTCAAAATACTTTTTAGCTATACCAAAATTGCGCTGGATTAATAGATATATTAATCCAGCATAGTATAATGAAGCATGTGCATATTCATCATCATACCGTGAAGCAGTGTTGAAAAACTGCAAAGCCTGTGAATAATTATAATTTTTATACATCATCATGCCATAGTAATAATTTGATAATGATAGTAACTTGTTTCTTTTTATACCATATCCATAAATATTCTGAAAATTTTTTATATCATTCCCATTATAGTAATATATCAACAAAAACGTAATTATCTCTTCTGCATATTCAGTTTTTAAAATATCATTGAGTTTTCCTGAAATAATCGTTAAAGCTTTGTCATTGTTACCTAAATTAAAATAGCTAACAGCCATTATACTATTCCGCAAACTCTCTAATTCTTTCTTTTGAATGGATTCAGCCAGTTCAAAAGCTTTTTCAAACTCTTTGCGTTCAATGTAAATCTGTGCCAGGTTTATTTTTGCATCATCAGAGATGCTACTGTCTGGTTTTTTGAGTAAAGCTTTTGTAAAATAATCAAATGCCATATCATTGTTGCCATTCAATCTATAATAAAGAGCAATTGAATATGAAATTATTGCAAAATATTCATTATCTTCAACATACGAAAGAAGATCACCAGCAATTTCTGGCTGGCTGGACTTTATAGCTGTATCAGCAATTATTACAAAATCTTCTTTATTATAATCCTGGAACGGTATCGTCATAAAATATGTTAATGCAGCAGGAAAATCCTTAATTGCGTATAAACTTTTTGCCAGCAACTTTATCAGCAATTTTGTTGTCAAATCATCTACAGTTAAGTAATCACTACTCTGCAATGTTTTTATAATGGTGGCGTATTGTTTTAGTTCATAGAGCGATAGTACATAAAATAAAAGTACTGAACGTTCACGTGGCCTTCCCTTTGTTGCTAAATATTGAGAATAAAAATATACTGCAACCTGATAGTTTTTATTTTTGTATGCTTCATCCCCTTTTTCAATAAATATCTTTCCTGCAGTAATTGACGAACTGTAATTCTTAATAATAAATGAATAATACCGTTCAACGCTAACCCCCTGTTTTTTCAATACAGAACACAATTCATATAGTATTTCTTCTAACCCTGGTTTCCTGGGGAAACGAGCTATTAACTGGTCTATTATTTCAACGGTTTTCCTTGTATTGTTTATCCTTATATATGACTCTGCCAGTAAGATTAACACATCATATCTGTTTTCAATCTTTTGATTCTTCAAATATCTATTGGCATAGTCTATTGTCTCATTATATTGCTCTTTTTTGAAAGCATCAATTGCTTTTACATAATCAAGTTCTACCAGGTATTGTGAAAAAGGATTGATTTCTTTTATTTCATCAAACACATCAAGTGCTTTCGTTATGTTTCCCTGCATTACATAAACCTGTGCAACTAAAAACAGCATTTCATCCCTGTTTTCTTCATACTGGTATTTTTCCAGCATAAAATCCAGAAGACGTTTTGCATCATCATACCGTGCAGTAGTTATATATAATCTGGTCAAGGTCATCATAACATATTTTTGGCTTTCCGTATCATTGATAGAGACAGCATTTTCTAAATAGGGGATTGCTTTTTCATTATTATTATTTTTAAGATACACTTTTGCCAGCTCAAAAGAAGCATTGCTTCTTAATTCTATATCATTGCTATTTGTATAAACATCCTCCAACAACGACATTCCTTCATCAGAATCTTTGGTGTTTAATAGTATTTTCCCCAACTCATATTTAGCATTATAGTGATAGGGCACATTATCAGTAGAAATGAGAATATACGATTTCAGGTTTAAACGGGCATTATATGTATCACCCAGGGCTATATATGATAGGGCTTTAAAATACTGTACACTCATAAAAGAAGGTACGCGTAACATACTCTCAGGAATTTCATTGAAATATTTTATTGCCTGCCAGTGTTTGCCGGTAAGCTGGTATATTCTCCCAACAAGTAGCCTGGCTTTTGATTGAATGCTAATATCACCTGTAGCATAAATCAAGGGTTCTAATACATCCAGTGCTTCATTGTAGCGCTCACTTAAGAACAGAGCCTCTCCAATTTTTATTACCCTATTACTGTCTTCATATTTTTTACTGCTTATAGCTAATGCTTTTTTCCATTCTATGATTGCTTCGTCATATCGCTTTTGATTGAAATATATTTCACCTATCCGATCATAGGCATTTATAATTAGCTGTTTATTCTTGCTCTGAGAAATGAACCTGTTATATTCTTCAATGGCCTTGATATAGTCATTCAGGGAATAATATGATTCTGCAATCCAGTAGCGGGCTTCGCTGCATAGATCAGGTGTTGTACATAAAAGTAAAAATCTGTTTAACTCAAAAATGGCCGAACGATATTGTTTTTGATAAAATATTGATAAGGCCAGATAATACCATGCTCTATCCTTGTAAGAATCATTTGCATCAATGACTTTTCTGAAAATAAGTTCCGAGGAACCATAATTCCCCATTCTGAATGCTTCCATACCCTGCTCAAAAAGCTGTGAGCTTTCTATTGCATACGAAACAACATTAAATATAAGTAATGTTATGAATACTATAAATACTCTTTTCATTCAAGTCCTGCACACGTTAACAGTCTGGTTAAAATATAATTAGTTGCCATTGTACGTATCTGCTCACGATTTCCTGCAAACTGTATCTGCGTTGTAAACGTATTACTTCCAACAATGCCAAAGCATACCAATCCTACCGGTTTATCTTTGGTCCCCCCGTCAGGGCCGGCTATACCTGTTGTTGAAATTCCATAATCGGCATTAAATTTTTCTTTAGCTCCTGCTGCCATTTCCAATGCAGTTTCTGTACTCACCGCGCCATAGGTTTGCAACGTTACCGGATTAACCCCTAACAGTGATACCTTTGACTGGTTGCTGTACGCCACTACACCACCTAATAGGACATTGGAAGAACCCGGTACATCAGTAATCCTTTTTGCTACAAGCCCCCCTGTACATGATTCTGCTATTGCTATTGTTTTCCCGTGACTGGCAAATATCTTAACAACTTTCTCTTCCAGTGAATTATATCCATATAATAATTTTGATCCAAAAAGCTTTTTTGCTTTTTCAACTATACTGTCTACCGGTAATATACTTTCATTGTTAGCACTGAGCATCACTGTTGTCATTCCAGCTTCATACGTTATGGAAACATCAACACCTTTCATAGAATTAACTATCTCTTTAACCCCCGAATCCACTTCTGCTTCACGCATCATAACAACCTTGAATGTTACCGAATTCTTTTTTTTCAGTTGATAATGACTTTCCAGATAATTGATAACCTTGCCAACCATGGAATGTAACTCTCGTGGAACACCTGGCATTACTATAATATCTTTTTCTTTAACAGTAATAGCAAAACCTGGTGCAAGCCCTACATCATTAACAAAAACTACTGCATTTTCAGGAACAGTTACCATCTTAAAATCAGAAGGTAAAACAGATTTCCCAATAGCATTAAAGAAATATTCCATGCGTTCCTTTGAAGGCTCATGAACCACTGGATTTAGTGTAAACATTTTTGCCAGAGTTTCAAAAGTAATATCATCAACGGTGGGTCCCAATCCACCTGAAATAATAATAATATCCGCATTATAGAATGCATGCTCAATTGCCAGGCGCAAGGTTTCGCTGTTATCACCAACCACGTAGTGCATTACCACGGGCAATCCAATTGCCTGCAAGTATTGACTTAAATAGAAATTATTGCTTTCATGAACACGGCCACAAACCAGTTCACTACCTGTAGCTATTAGTGCAGCTTTCATGTAATTATCGTAAATAGTATTTTACTATTTATTGTAATACAATAGTTGCAGCTATAAAAAATCAATAATTTATTTTTTTCAATGTTTTTTTTACATCCTCTCCGGGGCACTTACGCCAAGCAATGCCAGAGCATTTTTCAAAATGATACGCACACCATCACATAATGTAAGATAGCTCTGGGTACGGTCAGCATCATCGGTTAACACCCTGTGTTCAGTATAAAATTTATGGTATGCCTGCGCCAGGCGCATACAGTAAACAGTAATACGATGTGGTTCAAAGCTAGAAGCAGCATCATATACTTCTTCTGGAAAACGTGCCATAAGTTTTAATAAAGCAATCGTTTCCTGATTATTAAAATGTTCAGTGCTGGCAATGATCTTTTTGTACTCAATACCTCTGTTCTGCGCCTCTCTAAAAATTGAACAGATTCGTGCATGAGCATATTGCAAATAAAACACGGGATTTTCGCTGCTCTGGCGTTTTGCTAAATCAATATCAAAATCCAGATGGCTGTCCATTGAACGCATGACAAAGAAATATCGTGCAACGTCAGTTCCAATTTCTTCAATCAAATCTCGCATGGTGGAAAATGTACCCAACCGTTTTGACATTTTCACCGCTTCACCATTCATTAAAAGATTGACCTGCTGCGAAATAAGAATCCTGAAATGCTTTTCGTCATACCCCATTGCCTTCATCGCACCAACTAAGCGAGCAATATACCCATGATGATCAGGTCCCCAGATATCTATGATTAAATCATACCCTCGCTCAATCTTTGTTCTATGGTAAGCAATATCAGCCATTAAATATGTTGGTCTTCCATCATCGCGCACAACCACTCTGTCCTTATCATCACCAAACTGCGTGGAAGCAAAAACCTTTTTGCCATCCTCGTCTCGTATAACTCCCAGTGACTCTAAATATTTAAACACCTCCAGTACTTTTCCACTTTGGTGTAATGTACTTTCATGAAACCATGTATCAAAACTAACGTTAAATCTATCCAGATCTTCTTTTTGTGAAGCTACGTTATATTCAATTGCCTTTCGTGCACAAAAATTAATGATCTCTTCGTCATCATTTATGTGCGATAGTTCCTGTGAAAATTTTTCATGTATATATTTAGCAATATCCTTCACATATTCACCGTGATAGCCTTCTTCAGGGAATGGGACATCTTCTCCTAACATTTGCCGGTAGCGTATCCACACCGATTTTCCTAACCACAAAACCTGATTGCCATAATCATTGACATAAAATTCACGGTGAACTATATCACCACTAGCAGCTAGCAAATTTGCAAGAGTATCTCCCACTGCAGCTGCACGTGCAGAAACCACATTTAAAGGGCCAGTGGGATTTGCCGAAACAAACTCAACGTTGACCTTTCGGGGATTGGACTTTTTATTTTTGCCATATTCATCTTTGACAGTAACTATCTCTTCTAATCTTTGTAAAAGAAATGGCAATGATAGAAATATATTGATAAAGCCAGGTTTAACCACATCTATACGATCAAAAACTTCAGCATCAATATGTTGTTTTATTTCTTCGCCAATCTGCATGGGTGACATTCTGAGGATTTTTGCACATTCCATCGCAATAGGAGTTGCATAGTCACCAAATTTTTCCTCTTTTGGATACTCAATTTTTATAGATGGCGACTGCTCTAATGAAATATTTTTTGCCTGTAATAGTTTTGCTAAAGCTTGATCAACAGTTTGTGCAATATACTCTTTGATTATCAAAACAACACCTCTTTACATAAAATTAAACTCAATCGCACTGCTATTTCCAATCCCGATGTAATCAAGACAATTCCCACGGGGGCGACAATATTGTTATTAATAAAGAATGGAATTCTTTGTCCTGATTAAAACGGGACTCAAAATGACACCTCTCATCACTTTCATTTTAATAGCACCAAAGTTCTCAAAGAATCTCATGCCTTACACATTACTAGTTTTTCAATAAGCAATATATCACTAAATGTTAATGGAAAAAGATACAAATTGATTTTTTGCATTCACTAATTATTCCTAAATGTGAAAATTTGAATAAAATATAATATAGTGTACACCCCCGCCGCCGAAGGCGGCTGGGTGTACACTATATTCATTATGAAATTTTTTAAGGAATTATTGCTGTGTTGCATTAATTATTTTGTCAAGAATTTAATAAAAAACTTGCAATTATCACTTAATTATTGTATTGCATTTCTTAGATTTATATAGTCAAAAACAAAACTATTATATCATAAATCATAAGGGTAGACACTATGCAAATTAATAAAAATCAACTTCTTGGTTTGGTTTTATCAATAGGTGTATTTATTATTTTGTCATTTTTATATACACAAACCAAACTTTTAGATGGCCTTGAATACGGTTCAATCAATTTCAGGTTCTACTTACGTGACCCTTCAGAAAAAGCAGTAAAACTTCAGGAAGGGGTCAGGATGTCGCGTAAAAATCCACGCTCACGCGATGACATTATTATTCTGGGAATTGACGAGAACACCATCCGTGAATTTGATAACGAAGGTATAAAATGGCCATTCCCATGGAGCTATCATGCAAAATTTACCCGATATGTTGGATCCGGTGAACCAAAAGCCATGTTTTTTGATATCATGTTTCTTGACCACAAACCATATGAAGATGAATTTGCCAAAGCCGTAAAAGAAGCAAACTGTGTTTTTTTAGATTACCCATTTGAAACTGAAGAAATTGATGTTAAATACACTGATATTGAAGAACGTATGCGCATATTAGATATCTATTCTTTCCCTGTTGACCCGCAGGACAATTCAATGCCATGGGTTGAGGAAGCTGTACCTCCCACACCATTGTTGTCTCAGGCCGCAATTGGGTTAGGATTTGCAAATATACGCCCTGATGCTGACCATGTTAACCGAAAAGTTCCATTAGTGATAAAATATAAGGGTAAGTATTATCCTTCTATTGACCTTTTGATTGTTATGCACTATTATGGCATCACAAAGAAAGATGTTGCAATATCAATGGGCAACTATATAAAGTTATCAAACATTCCTAAAGAAAAAATGGCTAAACCCACTCCTGACAACAGTATACTTATTCCAATTGATGATGAAGGCTTTATGGATATTAATTTTATTGGAGGGCCAGGCAGTTTTACACACTATCCGTACTATTATTTTTGCAGGGATGGGAAAATACAAAACACTTCGCTCAAAGATAAAATTATTCTTGTAGCAGCGTATGCATCAACAGGTATTTCAACAGATATTCATAAATCTCCCTATGGCGACCTTTTTGGTATTGAACATCATGCCAATGCTTTAAACACAATCCTTAATCAGGATTTTATACTTAAGTTTACACCCTGGCAGAACATACTGATTTTGTTTGTCATTTCCCTGCTTTTAGGGTTTATACTCACACAGGTTTCTATTGTTGTATCTGTTGCCTTTACTCTTGGGCTTGTATTATTCTATATAATAGGCTCCTACCTGCTCTTTGACATATTCAATATAATCACCATATTTGCAACACCCATTATTCAGGTTGGAACAACATTTTCAATTATTATTGCCTATAGAGTGTTGACAGAACAACAGGAGAAAAAATACATACGACAAACTTTTTCCAAATTTGTTTCCAAAACTGTTGTTGATGAGCTTTTAAAACATCCTGATAAATTAAAATTGGGTGGTGATAAAAAGATTCTCACCGTATTATTCTCCGATATACGAAGTTTTACTACCATTTCAGAAAAAATGACTCCAGAAGAACTGGTGGAACATCTTAACGAATATCTGCAGGCTATGACTGATTTAGTTTTTAAATATGATGGTACACTTGATAAATATGTTGGCGATGAAATCATGGCATTTTGGGGGGCACCTATCCCGCAGGATAATCACGCGTTGTTAGCATGTAAATGCGCAGTTGAAATGATGCAGGTTTTAGAACAACTGAATAAACGATGGGTGCAGATGAACAAACCTGCCTTGCATATTGGTATTGGAATCAATACCGGTGAAATGGTAGTTGGCAATATGGGTTCTGCTTCACGTATGGACTACACTTTGATGGGTGATAATGTAAACTTAGGTGCCCGTCTTGAGGGTACCAATAAACAGTATGGAACGGGCATTATTATCAGTGAATTCACCTATGAACATGTCAGGGATCATGTCATAGCACGTGAACTGGACCTTGTAAGAGTTAAAGGGAAGCAATTACCGGTAAAGATTTATGAATTAATTGACATCAAAGACTGATATTTCTTTTTTACCACAGGGAGTGCCGGTCACAATCACAGGGTTATCAAGGGAACCCGTTATAACAAAATTAATCCTTTGAGACCCTTTGATGACCGGCCCTTCTCTGGTAAATATTGATGCATAACAGGGCAACGACAACCCTTTATCAATTGTATAGTTTCCATAACCACCAAGTTGTACCATGTCTGTATCGATAAACATATTCTGTAAAATCCATCTGTCAGCTACATGGTTTATAGTTAAATCCAGTCTGTTGCAGTGCCATACTCCATCAGGGAATGATACATTACAGGTTGTTGCTACTTCAGAAATCTTTTTCTGTAACAACGTTTTATTAAATATAGTATTGGCGATAGTTATCTGTAATAAACCATTGCCATTTTGAAGCAGATGGCTTGGACGATACCCGGACACGGAATAATTTAAACTCACATTCATAACCCCTGTGGCATTCTTTTGGCCACAATCCTGCAAATACCTACCATAATCAAAATTGGATACACCAGCAGTAATATTCAGATTGGGATAGTCACAGTTGCAAAATGCATTGATATTGAAAGAATATATTCCTGAATAACCTTCACAGTTGAATGATGGAGTTGAAATTGTACCTTTATTGGATATTAGATCAATATTAATGTTCTTCAAATGTGCATTTTTTTCAAATAGTAACTTTCCAATATTGAATTTTAGTTTAATTATATTGTTTATTAAATATTTACCCAATGGCTTATCT
This sequence comes from Spirochaetota bacterium, assembly GCA_040756435.1. Taxonomy (NCBI): domain Bacteria; kingdom Pseudomonadati; phylum Spirochaetota; species Spirochaetota bacterium. Next base: position 19,417 of record JBFLZD010000046.1, read on the forward strand.
CTGAAAAATATTTCATTATAACCAATACCCATATCTTCCATAGCACCAGTATATAACGATGATATGCCATCAGCCAAAAGATACTCCAGCACATCAGACTGAAGTTGTTTTGAAGTAATGGACATGTCAGTTGTGGAAGTAAATGGTGCCCATTTATCAATATTAATTTTTGAATGTACCAGTATATCAGATTGTTTGTGTTTCGTAAAGAAATCAAGAATGACAGATTTAACATCACCCTCCACTTTTAACCTGGCATTTTTTAAATAAGAGGTAGTGGAATTGCCAACTTTCTTAAATACAGATATATCATGAACATCACATAATATTTTACATGACTTCATAGTATCGTTAGCAATATCAAAATCAAATTGTGTCAGTATCTTCAACGAACCATCATAAAACATTCCGGGTATTAATTGAATATAATCACAGTCATCCAGATCTATCTGATTTGTTGAGAAATAAAACTGCAGTAATTTATCTTTAATGTATTTTACTGTGGCATCTATTGAAATCTCTTTATCATTAAATGCAAAAGAAGATACATTAATTTCAGATAAATCTTCTTTGCAGTCCATCTGGGCATCAATACTTATATTATCTTTTGCTATGTATTCAAAATGAGGAATATTTTTAATATTTTCAATGGTACAATTATCAAATTCAACCGTACCTTTAAATGAATATCCAGAGTCATGATTGATATTGCAATCAGTGTAAAAATATCCCTTCACAGTTATTGGGTATTCAGTATATTCTTTTATAAAATAGTTTACAATATGCATATCTAACTTTTTGGCGTATATACTATGATGTGATGATTTATATCCCATGGCATCAGTATAATTAATGATCCCGGATATATGTATCCTGCCTGAATCAAGGCTACTATCGGTTGGTAAAACTTCCCCTTTAATAGTATATGATAAATGTTTATTTTTCAGTGAAATAGCAAGTGATACATCTTGAATGCTTAGTTTTAATTTATCTGTACTTAAATTTTCATTATACAGTAAACTGCCATCTAATTCCATGTAAAAATCATCAAGATTTATAGTATTCCCATTTACTATCCCTGAGAATATTCCTTTAAAAGTTTCCAAATAACTTTTGCCATAATTTTTTACAATTGTCATGGAAGCATCTGTAAAGGTTACCCCTTTTATTACTATACTGCCGGTTATTGCCTTAAAATAGTTCAAATCTATTATGGCTTTTTTGCATGAAATAAAATTGTAATTATCATTAAAATCAGTAGTGGGTGCTATCTTAACATTCTTTAAAACTATATTCCCCCCTAGTGTAACACTACTACTATCAAACTGTATTGCTTTTTTGAAATTATTTTCAAATATTTCCTCTATTATTTGAGGTGTTATTTTTGGTTTTAGCAGTACCGTGAAATAAATTTTTTGAATGACTATAAAACACAAAAGTATAGCAATAGTTATAATAAATACTGGTAAATGTTCTGGATGTATTTTATCCGTTAATTTCTTCATATTTTCTATTTTTGTATACCTGGCACTTTTTTGATTTAACATGGAATAAATTTTAAATATTGTCAAGATTTTATTTTGTTGATTATACATATATACTATTTTACAATTGTTACACTATATTGAGTCAAGGGTTATACGATGCCTCAAATTGTTAAGCCTGAAACAAAAACAAAAATCCTCTATGCTGCTGAAAAATTATTTAATGAAAAGGGTTATTCAAAAACTAAAATTACAGATATTATGGATTATTGCAATTTAGCAACCGGCACATTTTATGTATATTTCAAAGATAAAGAAATGCTTTTAACTGAGATTTACCAGCCCATAGTTGATTCAATTGATTCAATTTTTGTTTTATCACCCTTGCCCCAAGACATTACCCAACCAGAATATTTTACAATTCTTAAACAAGAAATTTTGAGATTAAGTGAATTTGCGCTTAAATTTACTAGTGAATTGGGATTCTTATTACTCCATGCATACGATTCAAAGTTTTCTTATTTCCCTGAAAAACTGCAGCATATTATATATCAAGAATTGGAGAAGTTTTTAACTATAGGGATATCTCATGGTTTTATACGTAATGCCCATATCCCCGTGTTATCAAAAGTATGTTGCGGAATTATCTTGACAATGATCAATTTACTGATTATTGATAGCTATAAACCTTTACAAGGTATAATTGTTCAGGAATCCATTGAAATAATTATTAACGGAATTAAAAAAATATAAAAAAGTACAGCACAAAGTTATGGAAGAACAGATTAAATTGTTAAACTTGCTCAAAGAAAATGATAAAACTGCAATTGACAAATACAGAAATATAAATTTTTTTGAAAACCATGTGGCGTTTGTTGGAACCCCTAAAAAGCACCAGTACGATAAATCAAAAATTATTTTATTATCCGATCCTTTTTCAGATAAAAAAATATTTTATGAATTTTCAATTGATACCATTGACCTGGTTGAAGAATTAGGAACAATTTCTTCCCAGGATGGGAAAAATGCCCTTCAAATCCGTATCTGGGTAAAAAAAGGCACTGTAGCATTAAAATACGAACCATTCATTATTGAATAATTATACAATTGTGTGAGCTCTCTATGGCATATATTTCTCATCTTCTTTTTGATTTTGCACCTTATGTTCACTATATTGCATTTATACTTCTACTGCTAGCAGGATTTAATTTCCCAATATCTGAAGATATAATTTTTATTATATCTGCTTCTATTGCAGCAACAATTATACCAGAGCATACAATTAAAATTGCTGCTGGCTGTATGCTGGGTGCTTACTCCAGTGATATAATATCTTATTGCTTAGGCAGATTTGGGATGAAATTTATTCTGCAACACAAGAAGTTGGCCAGATTTTATCCCCTGGATAAAATCAAAACAATTGAATATTACTACCAATCCCATGGAGCAAAAACACTATTTTTTGGGCGGTTTATTCCGTTCGGTGTTAGAAATGTTATATTTCTTACTGCAGGCCTTGCCAGAATGAAACTATATAAATTTATGCTGGTTGATTTATTAGCCCTTTCTATAACATCAACAATATTGTTTACCCTTGGATATACTCTGGGTTCAAATTATGAAATTATATTTCCTTACCTTAATAGATATAAATTAATAATATTTTCATTTTTTCTTTTAACTGTTCTATCTATTGTTATATATAAAAAGAGGAGACAATAAAATCAGCATACTAATGATTTCTTTTTAATATTTTATTATTAATCACTAATTATTCCTAAATGTGGAAATTTGAATAAAATAGTGTACACTGGGGTTGTCTCAAAAGACATCTTCTGCAATGACTTTTGCCATACTGTCATTGCGAGGAACAAAGTGACGAAGCAATCTTGTCTTCTGTGGTATTTAGATTGCTTCGCTACGCTCGCAATGACTCTGCACCCGCGTCATTGAGAACCCACAGATTGTTTTGGGACACCGCCGGTGTACACTATATTCATTATGAAATTTTTTAAGGAATTATTGCTGATTATTAATAATAAACTGTAAACCATTCAAACGCTGAGCTTGTGTACATTGTTTGTTGTAATGTTCACAAATCTCTTTTAAGAATAAATAGTCTAATAACTCAATTGTATAAAAAAATATTTGCATTTTATTTTCTTCTCAATTATAATCAAACACGTTTAAGTTTGTAATCCAAAACATTTTTTATTTTGATGAATAATGAGAGGTAGTATATGGCAAAAGGCACTGCACTTTTTAAAGCCTACATGAACAACTCAATACCATCAAACGGTGGGTTTATAATTTGTTCATTTTTTGATTCTGATTCAATATATTCAATTTATGAAGTAACCGCATATAAAAATGTTAAAGATATTTATCAAACCGCTGAAGGTCTTACTTTTAAAACTGATGGAAGTAGAACGCATTTACTGGTAGAACCTCCTACTTATGCTCGAAGATATGAAGAACCAGTTCATAGAGAAGCTGGTAAATCAATACCATACCGGTTTGACGACCTGACAATAATCACCGGTCAAAAACAGGAAAAAATAATGATACCCAAAGAACCATTAATGTTATATACATCATTTACTATCTTAAAAACGCAGGGTGAAAATTTTGCATTCCTTTTTTACCCAACAGAAGATGTATATATGGCTATACGAAAGTTTATAGCTGATTCGTTATATAATGATTGTGGATTAACAAAAGAAGATGCTCTCAATGCTGCCCAGATTTTACTTCAAACAATTAAAAACTTTACTGTATTTACATAAATTATAATTTTATAGTATACTTGATGTTATCTGTTTATATTCCTCAAAAACTATATATATATATATATATATATTACAACACTTTATGCATATATGTATTGTGGCAATATACTATCAAATAAAATAATCCCTACTGCCAGGTACAATAAGGTTTTATTTCAACAAATAAATTGATACCAAAATTTTTAATTTCACAGAGAAAAAATATAATTGATTTATAGTATTTATTTATTTATATTGGAATAAATATTTGTGTGTAATTATTATCGCATGCTTGGAAAAAAAATAAAAATTGATGTAGATTATCTAAGGCCAAATAGTACTTTTATATATCCACTTATATCGGAAGATGGTGATGTAGTTTTACCTCCCCGCGTGGCTCTAACTGCCGAAAAAATAAATGCCATTAAGGCAAGGTATGGCAATATTCTGTATTATAATGACAATGGACAGATGGCTGTTATTCCCAGTTTCAGGATGCAAATTGCCCGGAATAAATCAAAAGAAATAATGCACGAAATAGCCCAAAGCCATAAAATCAGCAAAGTTGCAATTCATGAAGCTGAAAAGGTTATTATAGATATTGTCAATGACCTTACTTCAACTGAAATACTGGCGCTAAACCTTCTAAAAGATTTAAAAAGCTATGAAGAATATATCTATAACCATTCAGTGAACGTAGGTATTTTAAGTGCTGTTATGGCACGAATGATTGGAACTTTCAATAAAGATGAGATTAAAAATATAGCGCTGGGCGGGTATTTACATGATATTGGTCAGATGCAGTTAGATAAAAACCTTTTAGAAAAAGAAGGAAAATATAATATTACCGATATTCAGAAAATGAAGCGCCATCCTCAGTTAGGCTATGAAATAATCAAAAAAATTAAGGATGTACACCCCATAGTATTGCAATCAGTATTATTTCATCATGAACGGTACAATAATAATGGATATTATGGATTACCGTACGAAAATTTACCCATTTATCCCAAAATAATAGGATTATGTGATATATATGATGCATTAACATCAAAACGCCCTTTCAGAAGTGCTATCGAACCAAGTAATGCATTAAAGGCAATATTAAATGCTATTAATCAGCAGTTTGATTATCAATTAATTAACATTTTTATCAATAAGTTAGGCCCCATATTAAACAACACGCAGGCATTCTATACACATAACGATATTTGTGAACTCAACACACAGGAGCTTGCTATCATTAAGGACTTTGGCATCAATGACATGTTGAAACCTAAAGTGATAATATTTTGCAAATTCCAGAGAACAGGGGAACAGTTACTGGCGCGTTTCTATGAAAAACCATTAGAAATTGACCTTTCACAAGATCCCAATAATCGTTATATGATCAAAATCATCAATAATTACAAACAGCTACAATCAATTCAGAAAAAATTAGAAGAAAAAAAACTATTATAAACTATTAATTATTCCTAAATGTGGAAAT
>JBFLZD010000047.1 GCA_040756435.1 Spirochaetota bacterium
TGAGTTGAGTTTTTCCTGCAATGATCGTATTTCATCTTCGGTCAATTCCTCAGGGTTATTGGGCATTTTATCTTTATCTATTAAAACCTTATTCCTGTATGAAAGCAACACCTTCTGATCGTCAAATAGTGGGTTATATACTTCAGTAATTCCCGAAAGTGAATAAACAACCGTTTGCGTTGTGGTTTCAGCTTCCTGTGATTCACCTCTTTGAATTTTTTTTATCTTTTTGTTGATAGTTTTCTTTTTGCCCACTTTTGTTTCATCTTCAGCCTGTGTTTGGATAACTTCAAAACCTAAATCAGTTCCTCTAATAGCAGCAAAAGCAGTTGGTGTTTTAACCTGCAGATCATGTTCTTTAAATAATTTATCAAATTTTCCATATAGTGAACCAGCATGGACATTCAGGCTCAGTTTCCGTACTGTTAATGCATCAATTGACATTTCAGAATTTCCTGATAATTGAATTGCTGTATTGTCATGTAACCGTATGTCCATTCGTGAATCAGGATCGGTTTTTATTTCATAGCCTTTATACAGTGTTTGTCCCACAACTGCCACTTTCCACTGCGCTTTAGGGTCTTCACGAAAGTATGCATCTCCAATGATAAATGTTATTTTGGGGTTTGTCTGTACCAAAACAGGGTAGCGGATAAGTATATAATCAGTTATTAAAAGATATGCAATAAAACCAGAAATGAGAATAATAACACTAATGATTCCTACAGTAATAATTCGTTTCATATATCATCTCCATTGTGTAAAATATTTATGGTATCCAGGGTATTCATAACAATATTTGAAAATATTAATCTATACATAACTATTACCTGAATGAATAGTAAATAATGTAATAAAAGTCAATAATTAAAAATTTAAAGAAATTATTACACACTTTTTTTCTTTTATGAAGATGAGAATTAATTTGAAGAGTACATTAAAATCAGGATCAAATGATGAAAATTTTCATATTGTAAAACCAAAGTATTGGGAAAAGACACATTCTGGCAATGTATATCAATCCTCATAATGGATAAATACAGTAGCTTCATATTACACAGTATTATACAATTTAATAATATTATAAAATAATTGACATATATAAGGATATACAATAGTAATGGATTAATATATTTTTACTATCGGAGGAAAATATGAGAACTGCTTCTATTGTGTTACTGACAGTATTAACATTTACCATGCTCCTGGTGTTTACTATTTCTTATTCACCAGCCCAGAATGCAATGCTTTTCTTAAGCCCTGAATTTGCAAAAATGGTATGCGATGCCTGGAATCAGAGTGAGCTACCTCAACAATTGGGGACTAAAGAAGCTGGGGGCAATAACTGGATACTGACCGAAAACAAATATACAGGTGAAGTAAGAAATAAGCAGGTTTTAGTAATGTCCCGTAGGGATTGCAGTGCAATGCCTAAGGTACAGCTCACTATTGAAAATAAAAATGGGAAAGCTGTGTGTACCTATGGCGGAGCATTAACCGAAAGTTATGAAAAGGCTGAATGGGCATTTGCTCCTACGACAGTACAGTGGTATAAATTTGCTTCAGGAATCTGGGGTTACATGCAGATGCCTGGAATCATGAAAGGTTTCCGTGGTCCCATGTTTGTGGCTCGTGCTAATATTGGCAACTTTGGCACATTCTGGAAGATAGTTGGCAAAGTTGCTCAGCAAACAAATGCCGATTATAAAACAAACTGCAATTTGACCAATGATGATGTTGAGGATATAGAAGAGTATATGAAAAATATTAAGTAAAGGTCATATTGCAAAACACAGTGGCGAAGGAAATCGTTGATAGTTAATATCCTTCGCCCTATTTCACCATTTCACGCAAGTCCTTTGCAAACAGTAAAGGAACAATCGTTATCAATATTAATATAGCCGATACCGTAAATATTTCGGGTGTTGGGATAATGCCCGGTTTACCATCGACGGTTGTCCTGATGCCCCATGTATCGGCAACTATCGCCCCAATAAGAGGACCGGGTATCATGGTAAATGCTACATAGAACAATGTAAAATATCCTGCAAACTCGCCTCTACGCTCTTCGGGGAAAAGGTCCTTGCTCCAGGCACCTGTTGCGGTCATCCATATAGTCTGGGCTATTATCCACATGGTAGCTAATATCCCGATAGTTATCGGTGACCGTGCAAAAGAAAATGCAATTAATGATACTGAAATTAATAGTACTGCAAACACTGCAATGGGTTTACGACCAATTTTGTCAGCTAAAATACCTGCTGGCAGTGACGCTAATATCCCACCAACCAGTATTGAAACGGCAATCAGTATCGATGATGTTGCAATATCTATTTTTAGAAAATGTTTCAGATAAATTATTAAATATGGGAAAAACACATTGAAAGCCATTCCCCAAAATCCAATAGCAAGCAACACATATAATAAATTTTTATTTTGCCTGAGTGCCTGAGTATTGAGGCTTTGTTGAATACGTTTGAGCAATGGCTCTCTGACAGGAACTATCGCCCTTTGTGGCTCAATTGCTGCAATGCCACCAGCTATACCTGATATAAGCACCAGCGCACCCGCAATGCCAAAGAAAATAAAATAGCCAAATTTTTCAACAATAGGGCCTGATGTGCCATAAACAAGCAACAGTGCAAACCATGTTGCAAGCGATAGTAACCCTTGAGCTTTCCCACGGTTAGTGTCACTGGTGACATCAGTCAGGTAGGCATTGTATACCGCATCATACGATGTGGAGCCAAAAAACGTCATGAGCGAATCCAAAAATATTACAACCCACGCTGCAAGAAGCACTGGCTTAATCCACTCGGCCATAGGTATAACCCAGATAGAAACGCTCCACGCTAAATAGCCGTAAAGTAAGAATGGCTTGCGCTTGCCAATTGAATCAGAGAAAGCTCCCATAACAATTGCGGTAATAGTGGCAGTAATGGCTGAAAGTGCCACCATAATGGAAACATACCGTGGATCAGGGATTATTCTGTCATAGAGAAAAGTGTTGAAAAACTGATTTTCAATTGCCCATGCAATCTGTCCGCCCAATCCAAGAAAAAATAATGAGATATTAATGCGGGTTTTCATGATTAACTCCTGATTTTATATGAGTGTGTACGTAACATCGTAACACAAATTGCATTAGCGCACTTTTTTTCCTTTGAATAGATTTTTATCAATGCCAATAAGTGAACCATATTGTACATTGGATTTATTATGCAGTACCCACACCGGCACAGGTAATGGTATTCTTTTACCCTTTTCTGAATACCAGTCATCTCCCTCTTTAAGATTTTGTTCTTCATTTCTATCTGCAAAGTATTTTGACCACAGAGAGGGATTAAATTCTTCTATAAAGATGCCATTGTCGCTAAACGTTCCATGAATTATCATTCTTCCTTTAGAACTATCGCCACCACCTGGAATGTATTCTGCTTTTTCTATTGTGCCTTTAGAAATCATATACCTTTGAGGATTTTTCAGATAACCAAAAATGTCAGAATTGATGATTTCTTTTAAAAACATTTTTACCATGACATAACAAATGACAAAAAATAATATGCTCACTCCAAAACCAATCCAGAGCTCCTTACTGGCAAATGATTTCATATTCCACATATTCCATAAAAACCAGCAACCAGCAATAGCGCAAAGACCAGTAAATACAGAGCAAAAAAGAATTGCTACAAAAAGCCCAGAATAATAATGCATGAAGATTTTTCTGATTCGCTGCCTATTTAAAAGCTCTGATTCTTTTTCGATGAGTAGATGTTTAAATTTTGTATACATTGGGTTTCCTCATATTTGCTAAAGATTTATATAAAACAATGAATCGATAGAATAACAATCAAGAAAATATGGACTTATTATTTTTTAAACGGTAAAAATTTGAAAAAAGCTTTTAATAAAAAAAGCTCTCTATACAGTGTTGGCTAAAAACACAAGTATAAGAAGATAAACATATAAAATTAGTAGGTATTATCTTGAATTTGACATAGAAAGTCAACAACATTGCCACAAAAACAGTTACAATGAAATGGACAAAGCATAAGAAGCAAGCAAATGGATTGAAACTACATTCGGCATCAAATGGTAGTTGCATTTCATAAGGTTTGCAGCTTAAAAATGGAATTCCATGCAATTGAAATATTTAACTGGACAATAAAGTGTACAATTGCTTAAGTTGATGATGCAAAAAGTCTTAATATAATTGCATTAAGCGCTTATTTCATTTTTTTGCTATTGATGTCACCAATTAATAAGGTCGTAACGGTAAGGGTGCTGAGGGTTTTGTATATTCGTATTCTAAGCTTATATGTGCATCATTTGCAATTCCATACAATTACCCAATAAACATTTTAAAAATGATTTGCAATTTTTCGGTTAAGGAATTAACAGTATATATGAAATGAAATAAACCAATCTCTTCATTTATTTATCAATCTACTCAGAAGAGATTGGTTTTGAAATAGTTATTGTAATTTCATTTCCTTCATAAGCTTAGGAACGATATTATTAACGCATGAGGCATATCCATCCATTAATTTTTGAGCATTATTTTCTTTTAATTCATCCATATATTCATCAAAATCATATAATTCTCTTAATGATGTTTCCCATACAGCTTTGCTCAATTCAACATCAGTCATAGTTGATTTACATTGAATGTCAACATAATATTTGGCAATCATTAAAGCACCTCGAGGTCTTCTGCCAATGCCAAATGTAATTTTGCTTATTATGACTATATTTGTATTATATTTTGTTTTTAAATCATTTAAAGTAATTTTTTTATTATTTAAGTTTTCTATATCATCTTTGGTTGCCATAATTATTGTGTAATTTGGAAATTCTTTTTTTAATGACTGAATGTATAATTCATTTAATTTTGGTGAAAATTCAGGAACAATCTTATCAATAATTTCTTTATTTTCAGATTCAAATGATTTATTAAGTGCTGAAGCTAAACCCACAGCTAATAAACTCCCCCCACCATAGCTACTATTTGTATACAGAACATTTACTTGAGGGTCAGTATCTAATACTACTAGAACATTTTCTTTAGCTGCTAAATACTTTGGATCCATTTTCATAGTTGTACTACAACCAAATAACGTTATAATAGAAAGTGCCAGAAAAATCACAAAAATTTTGTTATGCATATATGCTCCCCCTTTTTTGATAAGTGATTTTATTGTTTTATTAATTGTTTTTTGAAAAAATATCTGCGTTTTTATCTTGAGCTGGCAGCAGATATTTGTATTTTTTAATAAATTTATGGGTTTATACAATAAAATATATTATAAGTCAAGTTAAAAATATCTCATGTTGAAAAATTTTCTGTTGCACAGCATTTTTTGAATGGCTCTATGCTCATTACCTGTTATATATTATACGGTTTTATGAAATCCTCCATACGTGTTGTATGAATGAACAATCACTTTATTGAATGTGCTCTTTATAAGGCTATATTTTTTATTTTGTGTTATACTCCATTGTTGAATTTGCCTGGTTTATTTTTTCCCTCCATATAATTTGTAGTTGAAATTTTTTCTGATAGTACTATTATATTTTTACATATATACTTTGGAGGAAACACATGAATATAGAAACTACCACCTGTATTGCCTATGAACATTTAGAGCTTTTACAAGAAAATGCCGCTATCCGTAAACTATCGCTTCATACGTTTATTATTAATTTCATAAACTATGTGCTGTCATATAAACACATCCCGGTAAAAAGTTATTCACGATTGAGATATAGAAAGCGGTATCAAACGTGGAAACGGGTACATCTGTATTTGTACGAGAATGAGTATGAGTTTGTGATGGATGTACGGAAAGTTTGTAAGATGTCGTTAGCAAAGGTTATAGCCTATTGTGTTGAGAATTATCTATATGATTTTCTTGAGGCATTAGACAGTGAAGATAATACCGATAACTATCGTTTTAGTGGCTACACATTTTCATTTTATTTAGAAGAAGGCATACCCTGTTGTCAATTTTATTGGGGACCACCCCCAGAATTGGTGAAACTGGCCACCCAATAGCAGTCAAAACTAAAGTAACTATCCTAATAGATAGCATACTTAACATACGTATATTTTTACGCGGCTAAAAGTCTATCTTCATACTGTCGTTTATAGTGCAGTTATTATCAATAGATAGAGTCGCCTTCCCTGCGCCTTGTTTCAGCTTTATAAGTATTTATCATATATCGATATCAATATCTACCAGATACTTATACACCAATATTGCCACTATACCTGCTAATGCTATACATTGACTATTGTTATCAGCTGAACCCTTCCGGAACTTTCGCTACCACCAAATAAATTGATGATACATTAGACTATGCTTTCTGCAATATGTGGCTTTACTTATGCCATTTGCTTTGTAGTGTTTTGATTGCTATTCCTAACATTTGTGCTTGGTGTGATATGTTGATGTGTTTTCTTTTCCTCCACTTGCAAATTTTTTTACTTTTCATACTAAATTATTTCCCCCTTTTTAATATAGAATAATTTGACTTGTAAATCCTAACTAATGAACATCTTTATTTATGTATTATGTGTGCATCATTCAATCAGAAACAACGTGACTATATTATGTTGGTTCAACAGGCAATCTTGAACATAGGATTGAACAGTATAATACGCATAGATATGATGGATCAGAATATCAAAGAAAGCAGGTAAAAAATGGGAGATAGGATATGTCAAGATATATGAAACAAGGGGAGAAGCCGTTAGGAGAGAAAAACAGATAAAAGCCCAAAATAGCAGAAAAAAAGATAGAACAGCTTAAATAAATTAAAAAATGAGAAGGATGTGGATTCTAATAGATAATAAAATTTTATTGACAGAAACAGGTAGTTATTTTTATGGTCAGAAGTGTATTTTGTTAAAAAAAATTTTTTTTGAAAAAGCTTAATTATAGAGTAAAATAATAAGCAATATTCCCCTGTAGCTCAGCCGGTAGAGCGAGTGGCTGTTAACCACCAGGTCGCAGGTTCGAGTCCTGCCGGGGGAGCATAAACCTATCGGTAACGATGGGTTTTTTTATCCACACCAGGAGGATCAGTAATCCATCACGTCATCCCAAGAAATTGAGATTAATTATATAAACTTCAACTCATAATCCTTGCGCAATGCGTTTTTCACAAATTCTATTTCAGGATAGCCTAGTGCTAATACAGCATGAACGCGGTTACGTTTTGGGATATGTAATTTTTCTTTTATGGAATGGGCACTATTAAGTGTTGCAGAAGCATATCCAATAAAGCATGTTCCAATCCCCATTGAGTGAGCAACAAGCGCTATATTATAAGCTGCATACTGACCATCCTCTACAGGCATACTCCCTTCCATATCACTGTGGACAATAATTACGCAGGGAGCATCATGAAACAAAAGGTCTTTGCCTTCCTTAGCCCTTTCCAGACCCAATTTGACTGATTCATAATTATTTTTGTAGTAATGAAGAATTTTTTTACCTGCAAATACTATTGATACATATCTGAGTAAGAAATTCCCAGCAATGTTATTAAGCTTAATAAAAAAATTTTTTATTTCCTCAGCCAGCATCAATACCTTTCCCCTTCCATTGATAACAACGAATTGCCAGCGCTGGCAGTTGCTTGCTGATGGTGCAAGCACAGCAGCTTCAATCAAGTCATGGATTATTTCTGTGCTTATTGGATCTGCTTTGAATCTTCGCACACTTCTCCGTGTGTGAATAAAGCTTATTATATCAAATGGTTTTATTTCATTTTGGATCAATGCTGTATGCCCAAATGAAAACTCAGGCTGTTTTAACTCGTTAAAATGTATAGCATTAAATTTACATACACAGTAGCAATGTGAACAAAGAATGCAATCATCATGCACAATCACAATTTCGTTGTTTTGTAATGATAATATCTCTTTTGGACATATGTCTACGCATTTTCTACACAGTGTGCATTTTTCCTTATCAATGATTGGACCAGTCAAGAGTTACCTCCTCAGGAAATAATATATCGTAATTGTCATTCTTAATTATATTCTGAATCTTTTACCACACTACAATCCTGAATGAAGTTTGCCCAAAATTAATGGGAATTCAGGATGAGTTTGATTGTCATTACGGACATAATACGGAATATTTCATATGACCTCAGATTATCAATTTATTCTGAAATAAATTATTCACAAGGCTTAGAATAACCTTTGCTGAAAAATAATTGTATAGTACGTTTACCGATAATTTCAAAACAAGAGCTTTTTGCAGTCATAGACAACTTTCTATATGAACTATTTTATTTTTTATTCCCAAGTCTCTTCGTTAAAATCAGCAATAATCTCCCTGACAAGGAGATGGATTAAGGGTAAGGTTGAAGCTATTTTCTTATCATGGAAAATCTTTTGCACATTTCTGCATACATTGATCAAATGCAACCTTGCATGCAGCTTTTTTAGCCTCATCCTTCTTTGCATCTTCAAAACATTTCTTTTTTGCTTCTACACATGATTGTTCACATGCTGCCCGTTTTGGATTTAATGAAATCCCAATACTGTACTGGATAGCAGCAAACAATAAAGCAACCACTACTGTCATAATAATGACTTTTTTCACGGCGCCCTCCTTATTATTTATCATTTATAGTTACTTTGTTACTTATTATACTTTTTACCATAAAAAAGTGCAACAATTTTAATAATGAAAATATGCTCTGTCTCCCCTTTTTTTAGGACAGGATTTTTCTTTCAGCAATTATGTTGGGCATCTTTCACAATTTTTTATTTACATCATATTGCTCTGACCCCAAAAATCCCATTATCGCTCCAATAACTCAGCGCACTCTGCGTGATGCATCAGTTTGTCTCACGCAGAGACCGCAGAGATGGGGAGGGTAAGGCTCTGACCCCTTACAATAATGTCACCCCCTACGGGGGTTTTTAGTCAATGACAGTATGTCATCCTGAACCTGATTCAGAATCTACTCACAACGCTCTGACCTTACAATAATATCACCCCTTCGTGGGTTTTGTAGTGAATAACAGCATGTCATCCTGAACCTTGTCCTGAATTTATTTCAGGATTGATTCAGGATCCACTCGCAAGGCTCTGACACTACAAAATACCACTACAGCAGCATACAGGCATATTTAGATGAAGATGCCGATGTAGAGGTGCCAATAGACCATCATGAGTATTTTCTAGAGCTGGGGGGAACCTTTGCCAAAAGGGTGGCTTTGTTCATGAAGTATGAGGAATATTATAAAACGAAGTATCCCATGATACTTGAGTGAGTGTGAAAAAAATGAAAAAAGGGGCAGAGTATATACTGGATACTTAATGAAATCACAATAAATTAAATTCTTTCAGTATTGCATATACCTTTTTATCTACTGTTGCCAATTTTCTAAAAGCTGCAAGTGCACTCTAAATTTTCTTCTCATTAGCGTTAACCTTTTCTTCTACAGGTTTTAAAAAAGTCTTTCTATCCCAAAATGCAAAACCTAACGTTGCTGAGGTAATAGCAATAAATATCGCTGTCAAAATCCATAGAAAAGTTATAATCTGCTCAAAGCGTTTCTCTATCTGGTCAAATCGTTTATCTATCTGCTCAAAGCGTTTATCCATTTCATTTATCTTAACTTCCAGTCGTATTATACGATCTCTATCTTCCAAAGTATAGGGAACATCCTTTGAATAGGCAGCACTTATATTAAACAACATTATAATTATAATTATTAAATAATACTTTTTCATAATCCTCTTTCCCATTGTATAAATATACTTTTATTTTATTTTACTGTCAATCTATTTTTATGAAGCTGCAACATTTCTCTATAAGGGGCTGCCTATTACCAGCAGCCTCTTATAGAGCATTTATATCTTTTCCAGTAACTATCGCCTACCTGTAATAAGGTCATAGAGGCGTGATAGCGAACATACATACCCAAATTCATTGTCATACCAAAAATTGAGGTCAACCATAGTATAATAATTATCACCGCGTTTTGTGGTTCGGTGATGGGTAAACTCAGCATCATAGATAGTAGAATAGGTACTGCCTATTATATCTGAGCTGACAAGCTGCTTTTCAGAGTAATACATAATATCAGGATTCTTTTCTGAATATTGCCTGAAAATGTTATGGATGTATTTATTGTCATAATCACCAAGCAGTGAAACATCCAATATAACGATAGAACCGGTATTCACCGGAACACGTATTGAAGACGCCTGAGAACCAATACCCAATGCCTGTACTTCCGGGATAACTTCCAGCACCGCTTTGGCAGCACCGGTGCTTGTTGGTATCATGTTGTTTAATATGCTGCGACGTTTGCGGGTGTCCTTATCACCATCCTTTGGCAACACATCAAGTGTTGACTGTGAATTGGTGACCGCATGGACAGTGGTCAAGGCATACGAGATAAACTTGTCGCCAAAATGGTCAACCAGCGCTTTTATTGGTGGTGCGCAGCAATTGGTGGTGCACGATGCGTTGGAAATTATGGCATGTTTATTGCCATCAAATTTGTCAAAGTTAACTCCACCAACCACGGTTATTGAATCTTCAGGAATCTGTTTGCCTTTATCTTTTACTTTAAACGGTGCAGTAAGGATAACCTTCTTTGCATGGTTTAGATGTCCTCTGAGTGAATTGTCATCATTTCGCGTTGGGTCAAGCATCTTCCCGGTGGTATCAAAAACCACGTCAACACCGTATTTATTCCAGGGTATATTGCCTGGCACACGAAATTCAGACTCATTGAGCCAGACAAGCTTCACACCATTGAGATATACATGACCATCTTTAACTGCAACCGCATTTTTTCCGTTAAATCCACCAATGAATGCATCAAAGGTGCCATACGTTGAATCATATTCAAAATAGGTAGCTAAATCCTCTAACGATGTACCCGTTTTTCTACCGGTGGCAATGACAATTTCTTTATGCTGCTTTTTTGCAGCATACAGCCATACTAATAGCTTTCCAATTCGGCCTATGCCCATTACACCAATTGGTGCATCAGGTGATACTGCCATAATAATCCTCCATGTGCTTGTATTGTGTTATTATATCAAGCAGGACCTAATCCCATACCCAGTGTTTCTATATATAAGGGAACTTCTAAAAAATGTTTCATAGGATGTTCCCTTATGGGCACAATATAATTTAGGATAAAACCGCTTTCAATTATGTTAATAATTTTGGAAGAAAGCAGTTTTTAGATGTGCCCATAAATTAAATTAATTATTGATAAAAATAATGTAAAATTTACCCGTCTTTAGCCAATTGAAAAAGGTAGTTTAAATTTTTCAAGCTTTTTTATATATAGTATTTTACCGGTGAGCTTTACGGGTAGCATGATATCCCAAATACACATGGCCGGTATTGCCATCAATAGTAATAAAATCACCTTCTCGGATAATTATTTTGCCACCATGTTCACGGTTTATAATTGCTATATGTTCATCTTCCACTATTTTCATTATGGAAAAGTCGCTAACACCTGATTTTTCAAGCCTGCGCATTTGCAACACTGCATGTGACGTCATACCACCAACAGATGTCAATATTCCATCTGATTTCTGTAATCCTATTACATCTTCAGGGTTGGTTTCGGGCCGTATTAAAATTATTTTATCTTTAGGATAGTGCATACGCATCATCTCTATACGATTTATATCAAACACTGCTCTTCCTGACACTGCCCCACCTGAAGCTGCCAGACCCTGCCCAAGAAGATACTCTTGAAGCTGTTGTGGTGTTTCAACCAATTCTTCAATGTCAAACATGTGTTTTGCCATACCACGGATTTGCAGAATATACAGCTTTTCGTTTTCAAAGGTAAACTCCACCTCAATGTCATTATCCCAGCGTTTGCGCAGCCGTGTAACTGCATCCCGTAATGTTGCATAATGCGCAGGATAGGCCTTTTCCATTGATGGATACAGGGCAAAGCGCGCAAATTTTAATTTCTGCTGCTCGCTTATAGGGAATACCTTTGCAACACCACTGACAATATCATGCCCCTGGGCGCGCGTTTTATATTCACCTGATATCTGCACATCCTCATACTCAATATACTGGCTGTGCACAACACCGGTGATAGATGTTGGTGAAAGGTTACCAAAAACCATCCGCTGAACAATAACCGCTGTACCCCAGTCATCGGATAAATTTATAAAGCGGCGATAGTTCTGCGCAATAGCCGAATCCCATGATTGATACACTGCGATGATGGCATAGAACAACTGTTCATACGGATCTTTTGGTACAGAATAACCTGCTTTATTAATGGCAAAGCGATATTTACGTGTGAGCAATGACATCTGCTTACCATTGAGCTTTTCTTTAAGATCAACGCCCGCTTCATCCTTTGCCTGAGCCATGAGGTTTTCAAAGATATGCCTATCCATACCAAAAGCTGAAATTGCAAAGTCATGAATTACACGCCGATAACAATCCCATGCAAACCACTCATCATACTGTGCAAAGTATGGCACAATGTCTTCGGTCATGCCCACATTGGTGATAGTATCCATAACACCCGGCATTGAAAAAACTGCGCCGCTGCGAACTGAAACAAGTATTGGATTTTCAGGATTTCCAAACCTATAGCCGGTAAACTCATCGATATATTTTTTCAACATGTATATGAGCTTTCGCTTAAAGCGTGGATTGTTGATGTTGCCATCTTTAATACGTTTATATAATTCCGAAGAAATAACAAGGCCTTCAGGCACATTTATGCCATCAATATTTGCTGCAATGATTAACCCTTGTGCTTTGGCACCAACCTCCCACAGCGGAGCGTAGAGTGCCGTTTCATCATGTGCCCCGCTATATTTCCCAATTATGTGGACAAGTCTGCCTTTATGTAAACGTGCATCCACTTTATTGAGAATAATTACATTGCCCAAATATGACAATTCATGAATAAGATTGTCTTTTAGTTTGAGCAAAAGATTGTCCAAAAGCTGCAATAACGGGGATTGCATCACCCTGTTACGTAAAAACCTGTCCACAATAACTTCAACGCTTGCAGGTTGATCCGGTGGAATAAAATCAGAGATTATATTTTCAATGCCAATATTTTTAATTGCAATACGGCTTACCGATTTAAAGGTATCATTAAACCTATCAGAAATTTCACCATGAATAACCAGCAGGCTATAAATAACATCTCGAAACTGAGTTAATGTCAAATTTGGTGCATCAAGCAAGCTTGTCACAGCCCTCATCTCATGATTGGCAAGGCCATCTATCTCAAAAGATTGTATAAACAGCTTAATAACACGTTTGATTGCGTCATAGTCAACTTTCTGATGGGGATAAATGTTTATATTTTCAAGTATCTTTTCAAAAAGAAGCAGGCGTACAATATTGCAGTGAAAAAATACTTTCAGTGTATCAAACTTCTTTTCTTTGTATGAGCCATACATGGAAGGTATACCAAACGCAATATGGCGCTTAAACTCAATGGTATCAACTGGCTCAAACACCTGTGGGGATAGCAAAATATCATTTTTTAATGCATGTTGCAGTTCAAGGATAGCTTCAAGTGCGTCAAAATTATCATTGCCTTCAATTCGTTTGAAAAAGTTTTCTGGTGGGCTGAAAAGATTTTCCTGTGCATATTGATGAAGCTTTTCTATTGCACGTATATCAGAAAAATTGTATTTATCAAAGATCATCCGGTACACATGAAGGAACGTTATAAACTTCTCTATATTGACATTTGAAACATCTAACTTCTGTACATTCTCAAACATCTTCCTGAATTCATCATCCGGTATCTCATATAAAAATCGCCATATCTGCCTGCGTGAGGTATCTATATCAAACATGCCTGCAATATGATGCAGCATTTTGGTCATCTCAGCCGGGAACTGTTTGTCAAAATATTCCACTATACACTCAATAGCGTCTTTTTTTTCATCTTCATCCATTCCTTGAAATGTATGCTGCGCTATTACATCCATAAAACGCTTTTTGCCAACCTTGTAGAAGAAATCCCAGAATTTTTCACCTACCAGTTCAGGGAAATAGTGACGTATTTCGGTATATATTCTTCGTGCCACTGACTCATTGTCTAAATTGATAAGCCTAAATGTATGCTCAAGGTTGTTATATACTTCCTGCGGTACCATGCCTTTTAATAGCTCTTTGTCACCGGTAAGCCAGAAGTCCATCACGCGCTGCAATAGCACCACAGTGCGACTGCTTGATTCAACATGCACCTGCTTGCGCACAAAATGTATGAGGTCATTCATCTGGTGATTGGTATCAACACGCTCGGTAAACGCACGGATATTGCCAGTGGCGCCAATATCGTGGTAAAAGGCAGGAAAGACAGCAGCCAATGAAATAATAAGATAAAACACATCCCTGTAATTGCTGTTTAAAAGCCGAGATATATCACGTTGAAACACATCAGTGTCTTTTAAAAACACACCGCCTAACGTTAAATTGGCAATAAGGCTTGCCGCCAGGCGCTTCATATATACCGGATTAAGTTCAATGAGCTCAAGCCACGTACGAATATTGGCAAGGTGACTTGCATTCACCATAACCGACCAGTCCTGTGCAATGCCGGTAAACTGTGGAAAACAAAATTTTGCATGCACCAGAATATCAACAAAAAGATTAATAATCTGCCGGTTATCCGACTGTACCACCGTTTTGCCAATGTTCAGGATAGTTGCAAATGCTGCATTGTAATTGCCACCTCGCTCAATCTCAGCTACAAGTACGGGCACTACCATCTGCACAACCTGCCGCAGAAGCACAAAACGTTGTTGTTGCACCAGTACACCGCATAGCGAAGCAACACTTCGTGATATGTACAGCTGAAGATTTGCATCCCTGCCCTCCTGCGATTTTTTAACCAGAAACGTAAGGAGCACCAGCACCACATCATCATATTCAATAACATTCTGCGCAATACAGTCTTTTGCCGCATTGCATATTTTTTCCCAAATCACTGTGTTGTGGTGAAAATCAATGAGCTCTTTAATTTCAGCAAGCAGTGACACCCTGTCTTTTTTACTGTTTTTTAAAGCTTTAGCTTTTTTTAATTTTTCCTGATACGATTTCTGAGTAACTGATTTAACAAGCTGCTCAAGCTGTCGCAAGTGTTCATGCTCAATACTCCACAGGTTTTGCAGTGTATACACATCTTCATCTTCAACAATTATACTTCGTTCAACATATAATTTAAATTGGTTTGCAATAATCTCAATGCACAGTTCAAAAAGCTTTTCATTAATTTTTTTTCTTTTAAGCGATAGTTCCAGCAATTGCAGTATCCTTAGATTCACATCCTCAAGATAAAAGCCATCTAATGTATCAGCAATGAGTAACTGACAGAAGTCTATTGCTTCACTGTCAAACATGGCAGTGACATTTTCCAGGGAACTATCGCCCTCAATTTCTTTTTTAATTAAAAAGAGATAGCGATCCAAAAAGGTATCAGCAGCACGCAGCGTTGAACCACGTTTGCGTACTGTTGCTTCTTTAAGGTAATGGAAGATAACTGGCAATACTTTATCACTGTGAGGAACAATATCATACATGTAATCATACAGGTAGGCTCTGAGTTCGGTGACCATGTACTTCCAGTCGATATTGGGATGGGTCATCTCGGCAACCAGGTTTTTTGCTCTATTCAAGGCACCAATCTTGTGCTCAACCGGTAGCAATATATTATTGACATCGTAGATTTCGTAGTCCATAGGCTTACCCTTCAAGACTAAATAGTGTGATAGCAACCAGCATTATTAAAAATATAGTACAGCAGACGGGCATGTCAATTATTTTAAATTATACTTGACAAAAGCTTTTATTGCTACTACATTTTATTTTTAGTTGAAAATTATAAGGATTATATCGGTTTACAAATTACTTTTACGAGTGGCAATTTTTAATAGTATACTTTTATATATACAGATACTAATAACAGGTATCTATCAACTACCTTACTGAAACCCTCACTTACATCCTCTGAATCTGTATAAATACAAAACATATTTACAGTGCACGATAACGTTTGCTTATTATTTCTGTTAATTGTCTATGCTTCTATAAGGTTTTGAGCAGTTTTTAACAATGCTCACAAATGCACCATGACGAGTGGTTATGTGTGTTAGTGGTATTGACACAGTGTATTGAACTGATGATGCAAGCAGTATTGTGGCAGAAAGAACATCTATAACAAAACTTACACATTTTCGGAGGCTATCATTATGAAAAAAATATCGTTTTTTTTAATTTATACTCTTTTACTAATATCCATTCCGGCCTTTGCCCAGCAGAGCAATTTTATGATTTCACCACCTCCAATCCCCTGGTTTGAATTTAAAGAGGGTCAAAAAGACTTACGAGTTACCGCTACGGGAATGTACATGACCGGCGATGTTAATGATACAAGTGGCGCCATAACCGGTGACGTAGAAGTATGGGGTGGCGGTCCGGGTGGTATTTACCGCTATGCCTTTAAAGATATCTTTGCCTTTGATGTTGGACTTACATTAATTGGTGCAGCAGGGGATATTGGCAATGAAGTTGATATGAGCATGTGGCTTGCTTCATTGCCAGTTGACCTTGAAATACTACTGGTAAATAATGATCAGATATCAGCCATTTTCTTTATTGGTTTTGGCTTTTCATATAATTATATAGGGATTGAATCACAGGTTCCCGGATATGAAGGAACCGTTGATATGACCACCACACTGAAAGGCCCACAAGGAGGAATTCAGGTTAGCTTTAAATTACAGGATTTTGCCATAAGCCCATTTATAATGCTCACACGACAAGCAGGTAAAGCAGACATAGATTATGATATAGGGTCTGATTCAGGGTCAACGTCATTAAGTGTACAAACTACTACAATACGTTATATTGGCTTTGACATTATTTATGTGCCATTAGGGCTTTCACTGAGCTCCCTTATGCAGCAGGCAAGCCAGAGTGGCGATAACGAGGGATACAAAACCTATGTAATCAATATAGGTTATTGCACCCAGTTATAGTGTATCAGGATATTACTTTCATAACACAAAATGTTTATGAAAGGATATTAATATTAAAAAATTTTCTGGAGGTTTTTATGAAGTATATGGTAAAAGTTGTATTAGCTTTACTTGTCAGTGTATCCATGGTATCGTTTGCCTTTGCAGCGGGTGATTTACAAAACAGAACAAGAGATATTGGACTTTTTGGCGGCGTTTTATTACCAGGTACAATTAGCATTGAAGATGTTGACGTTGATACCGAGATGGGTTTTACGTTAAAAGCTTACTTTGACCAGTTTGTTTCACCCATGTTTGCTGTGGGTGTATATGGACAGTATTGCAATACAACAATAACCTATGGGGATTTAGAAGCAGGCGCTGATATGTATGAATTTGGCCTTTCCTTTAAACCTAAGTTTATGATATCACCTGATGCTGCCCTCAAACCAGGACTTGAAATTGGATACCGAAAGTCAAGCCGGGAATCTTTAGCACCTGGAGATACTGATACTGATGCTGATGGATTAGCAGTAAACTTTGCAGCTGAACTTCAGTTTATACTGTCAAATGACTATGTGTTAGGACTTACCTTTGGATTCATTGCTCAGCCTGCAGGTGGATCAGAGAATGCAGACGTTACATGGGCTCCAATATGGTACGCAATGGCAGGCATTGTATTTTAATTAATACAACTTGCGCACCGTTTTTACGGTGCGCAAGAATTTTATTTACACAACCTTCTTTTCCTGCTTACTTCGCTTTACTGCAAATTGAATCTGTCCGTTCTTATAATCAACCACCACGGTATCATCATCCATTACTTCCCCACCTAAAATCTTGACCGAAAGTGGATTGAGTAAATGTCGTTGCAATGCACGTTTCAATGGACGTGCACCAAACTGCGGATCAAAGCCTACTTCAACTAGATAATCCAATGCTTTGGGCGTAAGCTCCAGGCTTATACCGCGCTCTTTTAAACGTTTGCCCACTTCATTGAGCTGAATCATAATAATCTTGTTGATATGCTCGCGTGTCAACGGGTTAAATATGATGATATCATCAATACGGTTTAAAAACTCTGGCTTAAAGTGCTGCTTTAACTCCTGCTGCACTCCTCTTATGCGCTGTTCATATGGTATGGATGTATCCGAGATATACGCTGTGCCAATATTGGATGTCATGATGATAAGCGTATTTTTAAAATCAACCGTGCGCCCTTTTGAGTCGGTAAGGCGTCCTTCATCCAGTATCTGTAAAAAGATATTGAATACATCAGGATGCGCTTTTTCAATCTCATCAAAAAGCACCACTGAATATGGTTTTCGCCGTATTGCTTCAGTTAACTGCCCACCTTCTTCATAACCAACATAGCCGGGTGGTGCACCAATAAGGCGAGCAACCGCATGCTTTTCCATATATTCGGACATGTCAATGCGCACTATGGCCTTTTCATCGTTAAATAAAAACTCGGCCACAGCTTTTGCCGTCTCGGTTTTACCAACACCCGTTGGTCCTAAGAAAATGAACGAGCCAATTGGCCTGTTTGGATCCTGCAAGCCTGAGCGTGAACGGCGCACTGCATCAGAGATAGTCTGTATTGCCTGCTGTTGGCCCACCACACGTTTCTCAATAATTGCTTCCATTTTTAAAAGCTTTTCTTTTTCGCCTTCAAGCATCTTGCTAACCGGTATTCCAGTCCAGCGTGAAACAACAGCAGCTATCTCCTGCTCGGTAACTTCTTCTTTTAAAAGCTTTCGCTCTTTTTGAATCTGCGCCAATTTATCATTCAGAGCTTTGAGCTTCTTTTCTTGCTCAATGATTTTGCCATAGCGTATTTCGGCCACCAGATTAAGATTGCCCTCGCGCTCAGCTTTCTGTTCCTGTGCACGCAGGTTCTCTATCTCTTCTTTTATTTTGCGAATTTCTAAGATGATATTCTTTTCATTTTGCCACTGTACGGAAAGCTCCTTCTTCTTTTCATTAAGATTAGCAAGGTCTTCTTCAATCTTTGCAAGACGTTCAAGGGATGCTTTATCCTTTTCTTTCTTCACGGCTTCACGCTCTATAGTTAGCTGTCGTATTTTGCGCTCAATCTCATCAAGCTCAAGAGGCATTGAGTCAATTTCCATCTTTATAAGTGAAGCAGCTTCATCAATTAAATCAACAGCCTTGTCGGGTAAAAAGCGGTCGGTAATATAGCGGTTTGATAGCACCGCAGCGGCAACAACAGCCGAATCTGAAATCCTCACACCATGATGCACCTCATAGCGCTCTTTTAAGCCTCGCAATATGGCGATAGTATCCTCAACCGTAGGTTCGCCAACATACACTGGCTGGAAGCGGCGCTCTAATGCCTTGTCCTTTTCAATATATTTTTGATATTCATTTAAGGTTGTTGCACCAATACATCGCAGTTCACCGCGCGCCAGGGCAGGTTTTAACATATTGGATGCATCCACCGAACCTTCAGCTGCACCTGCACCAACCAACACATGAAGCTCATCAATAAAAAGTACAACATCGCCTTCAGACTCTTCCACTTCTTGAATAACAGCTTTCAGGCGCTCTTCAAACTCACCACGGTATTTAGCTCCTGCAATGAGTGCTCCCATATCAAGGGCAACCACACGCTTGTTTTTAAGGCTTTCCGGTACATCACCGGCAACAATACGCTGTGCCAGCCCTTCAACAATGGCAGTTTTTCCAACGCCAGGCTCACCAATCAGCACAGGGTTATTTTTTGTCCTGCGCGATAGCACCTGTAAAACACGGCGTATTTCCTCATCCCTGCCAATAACAGGGTCAAGCTTATTTGCCCGTGCCAATTTAGTCAAATCTCTGCCATAACGCTCAAGAGCGTTATACTTGTCCTCAGCGTTTTCATCGGTTACCCGTTTATTGCCACGTATATCAGCAAGCACACGTAAAATATTTTCCTTTGTGAAACCATGCGAGTTTAATATATCGCGTGCCTTGTTTTTCCCGGTTGTGGCAAGTCCTAAGATAAGGTGCTCGGTACTCAGGTATTCATCTTTCAGAGCAACCGCTTCATTCCAGGCATTGTTCAACACATCACGCAAATCGGAAGACATGGTACCACCACCAGGGCCGGCACCATACTGCTTTGGCAATGACTGAAGAGCAATGGTTACCTCATGCTTTATATCATCAACACCAGCACCCAATTTCTGAGCAATGGGCCTGAATATGCCATCTTCCTGATTTACCAGCGCATATAATAAATGCTCAGGATAAATTTCAGGGTGATTGTATTGCGTTGCAATATTTTGTGCTTCATATAACGCATTTTGCGACTTTAACGTCAGCTTGTCCATGCGCATAGATTAATCCTCCATAGATAAAAAATAAACACTTCATGGAGAGTGCTAATGCAGGAACCTATAACAGAAAAGAATTGAGATTTATATATATTCCCCTGCCGCCACAGGAAGCAGAGATTTATAAAACTTCTATGTATAATAAATATACTCAATTTATTTCCAATCGTCAAGTGTTATTTATTTCGTATATCCTGATGGTTACCATACATCATAACCTGTTTAACCGTAACAGGTATAAACCATACCGGCGGATTAAAAAGGCCTCTTGAAAAACCTTTACCTTGAATAATATCTTTAAGCGTCATTTTGAGCATGGCAGGTATATGACTTCCCGGCACACCCACCACAGCAACCGGCAGCAACCCCACCCCATATGGAGCACCAGTATCCTGTTTTGGTGAAATGCCCACATACATTCGTACATTTTGATTCTGCGTAAGATATGATAGTACACCTTTATCTGCAACTGGAAGCCACAGCGAATATCCGCCATCTGACAAAAGCACCCGTGCTATTTCCTTTCCCTGTACAACGCTTGCTTCTGCTATCATCTGGCATATATCAATGATATTGTTTTCCAGTTCATCGGTGTTAAGAATTTTAATGGACGATAGTTTTGGATATAGTGACGATAACTCATACGGAGAAGCAGTTGTACCAAACACCTCTGCCACAAATGGCTTTGCTGCTTTCGTTTTTGTTGTCACACCGTTTTTCCAGCGCACACCAGCATCACCGTGAAACAACCTCCCCGCTTCGTAGAAGACATCAACTGGATTGCCACTGACATCATACATGCGCTGATGGTAGGTTATATCATAGTAACTATCGCCCAATTGTGAAAGCGCAACACGGTCAGCATGCGTTAAGGTGCCGGTGCCAATAGCATAGATGCTGACATTATTTTTTTTAAGGATAAAGCGTAGTGTACGCCCTTCATTGTAATTGCATGAGGAAGCTGCCAGTATAACACACAACTTTTTTGCATCCTTGCGCCAGGGTATTCCCTTTGCAATATAGGTCAATTGTGGCGCAATGGATTTTACAATTCCTTTGTTTAGCGATAGTTCTTGTAAGTGTTCATCCAGTGTTGTAGCACTGGTAATTGCATACGTTCCAAGCTTTTTTGACTGTGTAAGCATAGGCACAATGTAGACACGCATATCAGACCAGTTATCGCTGATACTATCGCACAGTGCAATAATGCCGCGCTTTATGTCTTTCCACTCTCGCTGTGCACTGTACGAATTATCTACAAGAAAGACAACATCATATATACTTTTTCCCGCTGCTACTGTACTGTCAGGAATAGTAAGGTACAGTGAACGCATCTCAGTGTTTGCCAGTTCAAACAACGTATCAGCATATTCGCTGCACCGTGAAACTATTTTTTGTGTGGCAACGTCATACACTATACTTTTAACTGCAAATCCTTTTTTTGTTTTGGTCAGTGTTCCAATCTGTATGCGGTCAATATAGCGGGATTTGCCCAACAAATCCAGCGCTTCACTTCCCACAACTCCCTGCGGGTCAATGGAAAACTCTTTTAAATCTTTCTCAAGAAGGTCATGCGAATATATAGCAATACCTTTCTGAATATACATTGCCAGTGAAACCAGCCTGGCATATTCAGCACCTAAAGCTTCATCATAAGAGCTATCGGCACTTTCCACCTTATAGGGAAGCACCGCAGTGTCAGCAAACAACGGTGATGAAACAAACAAAATGAGAATGAAAGACGTAATGTAATATTTGTTTTTCATACTGTATTTTTTAAATTTACTGTAATTTGTATTAATGTATCCTTGTTATAAAATCACAATAATTATTGTACTGAATCATTGTAAACGGTCAACTATTATTCATTTATTTGTTGCAATGATAATGCTTGAAATCAAACCATTATTTATTCTTGAGTCAATAGAATGTATCCATCCAAACCTTTAGCCTTTTTGAAATACTCAGTTATGATCTTATGAGTAAGCATAGATGAGCTTCATTCTATATACCGTAACCAGGCAGATTATTAGTAAGCTTATCCACGTAATGGTACTCTCATCTGCATTAATGTAATCCATTCAGTATTCTATGTTTTAATAGATAAAAGCATGGAAGCATTTTTATAAAACAGCATATCTTCCAGTTTTTTATTGCCCCTGCATGCTAATTTCACAGTTTTAATTGCGGGCGGCCTGCATCCAAACGGCCAGCCCATACGTACAGTTAAGGCCAGCCTGGCTAATGCTTACAAGGTCAATACCATCTTTCTTTTGTACAACTTTCATAGGTATAAGTTTGCCACCATCATATTCAAGTATGTTTCCTAAATGGCTGTGTATATCAATAATCATGGTAGGCACTTAATATTGTTTTGCAATATAGCAGAGTGTGTATCATGTTTGGCATGATTTTTTTACAAAGTATACATACACTTTTTACTTGAGGACATTTAACGATAACTATCGCTCAATATATTCATTTTTATCCTTTTGCAGTGATATCATTGAAAAACCACTCAATTATATGAAATGCAATAACATGTGAACCCGTCAAAAATTATTTTTCCCATAAAAATTTCTTGATTTTTTGTTTTTTACGAATAACAATGAATATATTATTGTACTTTATTTGCATCATTGTATCATTTGCGTTATTGCAACACATCATAGTAGTAAGAGGTATTAGTGATCAAAATGAATAAAGAATAGGGAGGAAGAATTATGAAGCGTTTTGTGTTTTTACTTTCTTTTGCTCTATCATTTATTTTTTTAGCGTACCCCCTGTATGCAACAACAGTTGCAATTTCGGATTTAAGTGTTGAAAGCGCCAATCCATCGTATAAATACATTGGCAAAGGTATAGCCGAATTAATTTCTTCAGAATTGAGTAAGTCTAAAGATGTTACAGTTATAAGTCGCGAAAAAAGAAGTGAAATAATTAAAGAAGTTGAATTTGCTATGCTAACCGGCGAAGAGCAAATCCAGATGGGAAAAATGCTTTCAGCTCAATATATAGTTAGTGGTAAAATTATTGATATGGTGGAAAGTGTATTGATAACTGTCACCGTTACCGATGTGCAAACAGGTAAAGTAGTATGGCAGGATAAACTTACTGAGAAACTTTCAAAGTATGAATATATAAGCGCCTATTTTGCAAAAGGTATATTACAGGCACTCAATACAAAAACCGATACAACAACCATTGCAAAAGTTGAAAAGAAGCAGGAAAAGAATGAAAATGCAGTTGTGGCATTATCCAATGCTATTAACGCAATTGATAAAAATGATACTGAAAAGGCCCGCGCACAACTACAAAAAGCAAAAGATTATGACCCGGAAAACGAGGTTATCTTAGATTATTTAGCCAAACTATCGGTTACTTCTTCAAAATTTAAAGTTGAGCTGGATTTTTATGTACCATCACAAAATCCAGCAGTTTTAGGAACTATACAACAGGATAGAATATATTGGATTTTTACCATAAGCCAAAAAAATTTAGGTGGTGGAAACATAGAACCAGTTGATGTTGGTGATGGTTATAAGCTTGATGAATCTGGCAATGTAGTTAACAGGCTTGGATATGAATTCCCTATTGGCCAGCGTTGGGGGTTGAATGTAGAAGCCATGTTTGCAAATGTGGATCCAAAGATTGTAACTCCCTATACTTTTTACATTGAGAATGATCCAAACCCAACGCAAAACTTCCACCCCTTAGCTACTCATTATGGGGTAAGTATTGGTGTGGGGTATAGTATCAATGACTGGTTAAGCCTGGGAGGTTCTATTGCAGCATATTCAACATATGTTCGCCAGGAAGAAAATACCACCTATGATTTGCGTAAAGGCGGTGATGCATCTTTTGGAATTGGTTTTTTATTGACTCTATTAAATAAGCAATTATTTATTGATAGCTCGTATACATTTAACACGGAGCAGGAATATTATCTGCCACCATATACAAGCTCAACTCCTGCTGGTGAAAGAGTAGTATTAAATGCTCATTATCCTTCAATATGGGAAACTACAATTACTGGAGCTTTATTTAACCGCCGTGTCTTTGTAGTATTAAAACAGCTTACGGACTTTTATACCAGTGCAGGGGCCGCAAGCAAAGAATATGATCGTAATGGATGGGCAAGCCGCACCATCCCATCCATTGAAGTATGGCCTTTTACCTGGCTATCGCTGAGAGCTGGATATATTTATATGTATACCGATATAATGGAAAAGACCAACAGTGGGCAGGGAGGAATAGGAGGTATTACTTTAAGATTGGGGACATGGGATTTTGATGTCAACTATACTGTTATGGAACGTGTTTCACGATTACTTCCCGGTTATGAAACTACCGACAAGCGATTCTTATTCCAGCTAACAAAGCATGCTACTTTTATCACATCACGATAAAACGTTATACCTTCATTAGTTTAATATTTAATAAAGGGGCCGTCTAAAAAACGGCCTTTTTTATTGTTTAAACACAGCAATAATTCCTCAAAAAATTTCATAATGAATATAGTGTACACCCCCGCCGCCGAAGGC
>JBFLZD010000048.1 GCA_040756435.1 Spirochaetota bacterium
AGCACCTTTTCAACATTATTCTTATTCTTAAAAAATTGATTTAAGCACTCAATTATCGTATCACCACGTTCCATGATAAAAAAAGTAGCGCATTTACAGTATCATGTCAATACTTATTGTAATCCACAAGAATTCTCAAACACCCAATGCAAGCTTTGTGGTAAATTGCGGTAATTAGCCTTTTTAACTTCTTCTGATAAATCTACTGAATTATACGTATGCCAGTACAGTATGGTTTTGTTAGCATATTCTTTTTTTTGAATCATATCACAAACGGCTGCAAAGGTTTTGCCGGTATAGGTTGGTTCAAGTTGTATATGTTCATTAGTTTTCATTGTTTCGATAGCATCTAAGCAAGCGCCGGTTGGATAGCCATAGCCTTCACCACACCAATCATGCAATATAACAGGTGTTGTGAAATTAATGTGTGGCAACGGTGTGACGTTATTCATTAATGAATATGTTTTTTTAATCAATGACAGTACACTTTTTTCATTGGCTATTGGCACAGGCCCAAGCGACCTGTCAGTTACCCTGACTCCCACCACGGTACTTTTTAAGCCGGCCAGCCTTGCACCCAACCATAAACCCGCCATGGTACCAGCCGAACCCAATGCACATACAATATAATCAGGCTCAGGCACTTCACCATTTTCTATCTGACTTTTTAATTCAAAAGCAGCATTGACAAATCCCACTGTCCCCAATGGTGAAGAACCGCCAGCGTATAAAAAGTATGCATCATGTACTAACCGTTCCTTAGTGTAAAACATAAAGCCTGTTTTTAGCATGGTTTTGTAATAGTGTACTTCTGCACCATAGCGTACAAATAAAAGCAGATTCCTTTTTACATATTCTGTTACAGGTTGCCAGAATAAAAGCAACCGGCATCCAATCCCTAAGTGCTTACAAAAAACAGCAGTAGCCAGCCCATGATTTGTGCCTATGCCTCCCATTGTCACAACTTTCTTTTTTCCAGTAACTATCGCCTCCGCTAATGTGAATTCCAATTTTCGTACCTTATTTCCGCCATACAGCCCGGATGAAACATCATCGCGCTTAATCCATAAACTATCGTGCCCTAATGATGAAAGTTTTTGAACCGGTGTGGGGAAATTCCCCAATTCCACCCAAGGTAGTTTTTGTAAGGCAGGAAACACTTCGTATAATGGCAACCCATTCACAGCTTACCCCCAATCTTCTTTTTGTGTAATTGCCTCAAGATGAATGCCCTGTGCCGCTAAATAGCGCTTTCGCAAGTAATAGTAACTGATGCCGCTTAAAACAAATACAATAAACAATCCAATCTTAAACATGGTTTTAAGGTCAATAAGTATCACAAGGCAAAAGAAAAGTATCAGCACAAAACCAACAATAACACATATATACAGCCATGCACCTTTAAGCTTAAATGCTGCCTTCTGGTATTTTTCAGGATATAAGCGCGGGAACCGTAGTGCAGCTATAAGAATTGGCAGGAATATGATTATGCCACCCAGCGCCGAATATGAAGCAAATGTTTCCATGGAAAGATCAGACAC
This sequence comes from Spirochaetota bacterium, assembly GCA_040756435.1. Taxonomy (NCBI): domain Bacteria; kingdom Pseudomonadati; phylum Spirochaetota; species Spirochaetota bacterium. The sequence goes on from JBFLZD010000048.1 coordinate 1,542, forward strand.
TATTCCCACAATAGACAACATCCAGATTACGGTAAGCAATATATGCGGTGTTCCAAATGTTGCATGTATTTTGCCAAGCCATGATGGCAACAATTGATCCTGTATAATTATTAAAAGCGACTTTGTTCCAACAATGAACAATGCATTGAGTGTTGTGGTAAGTGCCAGCACTGCCCCGCCTAAAATAAAAAACATGACACCGGCATTGTTTAAAAACGACCTGCTTAAAAAGATCAAGGGTTCTGCTTCCTGTGCTGTTTTTTGCCAGGGCATACTGCCAGCTGTAGCTATAGCCACACAAAAATAGACTACTGTGACAACAGGAAATGTAATGAAGTATGCTCTGGGTATTGTGGTGCCTGGATTTTGTATTTCACCACCTAATTCAATAATGCCATTAGATCCTAAATACGTAAAGGTCAACAATGCTACGCCTACCAGAAGATTCCCTACCCCTTTTTCAAAAAAATTGGCAAGATTTGTAGCATCAAACCGCGCAATACCACTAAACGAAAAAAACAGCAATGCACTGAGCAACACTATCACCATGATGGCCTGCACCGTTGCTGCTGGCTTAATGCCAATAAGGTTTACAATATAGAACAATGTCACAAGAACTATCGCACACATTTTAAGCGATAATTCCGGATAAAAGGTGCTGATGTAACGAGCACATGAAATGCTGTACAAAGGAATCTGCCCAAAGAATGTTGCCAGCACATATATCCATATACCGACAAACGCAATGCCCGGTGAAACCATACGGCTTGGATACTTATAGTTGCCACCCACCGATGGAATTGCTGAACCTAACATTGCAAGTGGTAGCATGCTTAAAAATACCGGAACAACAGCCAAAAGGTATGCAAGCGGCAAAGCAGGCCCCACCATTTTCAGCACTATGCCTGTAAATACAAAAACGCCACCCCCAATGGTAAACCCTACTGCAATAAAGGTTACCGCCGGAAGCCCAAGTACCCGTTTTAGTCCGTTCATATCGCACCTCTATCGTCTTTTTATAAGGTGCTTTGCAAGGCGTTTGCCCAATCCAATGATAGTAAGCACCGTGGGACGGTCCAGTGATTCAGGAAAACTGCTTGCGTCACAAACATACAAACCATCAATCTTTGTCTGAAGATTAGTATCAAGCATATCACCAATGCGAACAGTTCCGCTTGGGTGAGTGCCAATCAATGGACGCATGAAGATTGATGAAGCAGGAGCACCTGCTTTTTTAAGTATTGCTTCACACACCGCACGTGCTTTTGCCAGGCGCTCTTTGTCTTTTTGTGTTAGCGGTTTGGAGATAGTTCCGTCAGGATATACTCCACCGGCTATATCATCTTTCAGTTTAATCATTACCCCCAGAATATGGTTCCACTGAAACCACTGTAACAGCGGTTTTACACCAACACGCACTGCCGCCAGCGGATACAGTAGCCACGGGTCAATAAGCGTTGAGAGCATGTAGCCATCTGCATCATTTTCCCATGACCATGTCATTGGCGGCTCTTTTCCAATGCCCTTATCATTGATTGTGCCATACACCATGACAGTGACATCCATGGTCATGCCTTTACCTGCATCCTTAAATCCAGAAGCCTGCAACAAGCGTGGGCTTCCAATACCTCCTGCTGCAACTACTACATATGGAGCATGGGCAATAAAATTTTTTCCACCTATAGTGCCTTCAACTCCGTGTACAGATCTTCCATCATGGAGTATCTTCTTTACCTTTACATGAGTATATAATGATGCCCCAGCCTGCAACGCTTCATCCACCCATTCTGCAGCATTCCATTTTGCGCCACACCTGCATCCTAACATGCAGGCGGCTGTACAATGGAAATTTTTACTACGCTCAGGATTCATAAACTTTGGCTGTGGAAACCACTCATAACCCAGTTGATTGGCAGCCTGTGCAATGCGAGTTGAAGCTATTCCACGAAGCTGTGGTGGGAGTGGTTGTATATTCAGTTCCTGAATTGTTTCATTTACTTCCTTATCAATATCAATATGATAGCGTTTTTTTAGCCATGCAGGCGGTGGTGCTGCACAACCACAGTACATACTGGTTGCACCGCCAACCATAATTGGGCTTATGATATTAAGTCCCTCTTTTGTAAAAAGCAGGCTCATCTTATCAGAGTATAGCATTGCACCAGGATATGTCCCGTAGTAAATGCGACCGCGGTGATCAGCTCCTTTATCCAGTATAACAACTTTTTTCCCAGCGTGCGATAGTTCACGAGCAACTGTGGCCCCCCCAGGGCCTGAGCCAATAACTATAACATCTGCAGTAAGTTTTAGTAATGACATGGTAAACCTCCCGTTTATGTTTTAGGTATTCTATTCTTGTTATAGCAAATAAAAATACTATACTACCTAATACTACTTTTAACCATTTGGACTACTCGTTCAAGCATATTTGCATAAATGTTTTTAATCCGTTCAAAAATCTCCTTTGCCGTGTCTTCATGATAAATATGTGAACTTGCATTTCTATCCTCAAGCATATCTAATAGTATCTCATCATCCTCTATAAGTTTATTTCTAAATGCTTCTTTTATGCATGTTCTTGGATTATTACATTCAACACCATAATAGGTTAATATAATTTTCAAAGTTTTCCATAATAATTCTACAGTAAATTCAAAACGCTGAATGGTACCATCTCTTTCCAAATCGGTGGTCGTCTGATTTACACCTTCACGTAATGATGTAACAGCTTTCTCAAGCTTTTCTATAGCAATATAAATATCACTTTTTTTCATATAGAATAACTCCTGTATCTTTAATAATTCTTTTAAAACTATTATCAACCTTATCAATTAAAACGATATCAACTGAATACAATCCGCTAACCTTATCAATTTCTTCTTTAAGCAAGCGATAATCACGCACTGATAATTCTTGCACACCTTCTAATGCAATGTCAATATCAGAACCATTATGTGCCGTTTCCTTTGCTCTTGAACCAAATAATATTATTCTTGCAGGATTAGTCTTTTCTATAAGTAGTTGGATAATCTTATTTATTTTTTCTTTAATGTTCTCTTCCATAATTGAATTACTCTAATTTGCTATTATAAATAATATTTAGTACATTCATATCTGGAATCATTTTTTGAATATTATTTCCAAAACTTTAGAGTAAATAAAAATCTTCTTTTGTCAAATCAAATATATTTGTACAGGCTTATATAGGCTCTGACCCCTTACAATAATATCACCCCTTCGGGGTTTATAGTGAATAACAGGGTGTCATCCTGAACCATGTCCTGAATTTATTTCAGGATTGTTTCAGTGCAGTCATCCTGAACTTGATTCAGGATCCAATCACAATGCTCTGACCCCTTACAATAATATCACCCCTTCGGGGTTTGAATGATGTTGTGATGGAAATAATATGCTCTGACCCCACTAAGGATCTTACATATCATCCTATCCATTAAGGATCTGCCACAAATCCCACTATCTCTCAAATAACTCAGCATACTCTGCGTGATGCATTACTTTGTCTCGCGCAGGGATCGCAGAGAAGAGGAGAGTGAGGCTTTGACCCTTACAATAATTTCACCCCTTCGGGGTTTTATAGTGAATAACAGGTGTCATCCTGAACCATGTCCTGAATTTATTTCAGGATTGATTCAGTGCAGTCATCCTGAACTTGATTCAGGATCCAATCACAATGCTCTGACCCTTACAATAATATCACCCCTTCGGGGTTTGAATGATGTTGTGATGAAAATAATATGCTCTGACCCCACTAAGGATCTTACGTATCATCCTATCCATTAAGGATTTGCCTCCTCAAAATACCACTTTCTCTCCAATAACTCAGCGCACTCAGCGTACTCTTCGTGATGCATCAGTTTGTCTCACGCAGAGACCGCAGAGATAGGGAGAGTGAGGCTCTGACCCCTTTACAATAATATCACCCCTTCGGGGTTTTATAGTGAATAACAGGTGTCATCCTGAACCATGTCCTGAATTTATTTCAGGATTGATTCAGTGCAGTCATCCTGAACTTGATTCAGGATCTTATTGATGAGGATAAAGATTCCAGGTCAAGCCCGGTATGACATATAGGCAACAAGTCATCCTGAACTTGATTCAGGATCCAATCACAATGCTCTGACCCTTACAATAATATCACCCCTTCGGGGTTTTGTAGTATGCTCTGACCCCATTAAGGATCTTACATATCATCCTATCCATTAAGGATCTGCCACAAATCCCACTATCTCTCCAATAACTTAGCGCACTCAGCGTACTCTGCGTGATCCATCAGTTTGTCTCACGCAGAGACCGCAGAGATGGGGAGAGCCTATGCTCTGACCCCACTACATACCACTACAGCAGCATAAAGGCATATTTACAGGAGGATGCCGATGTAGGGGTAGCTATAGACCATCATATTACTTTGTACAGTTAGGGGAAACCTTTGCCAGGAGGGTGGCTGTGTTTATGGAGTATGAGGAATATTATAAAAAGAAGTATTCCATGATACTTGGGTGGGTGTGAAAAATAAGGGTCAGAGCCTTATAAGTTATCTAGTAGTTGACTTTTTTAGAGGATACGGTTACATTATGAATAATTTATAGTATAAAAAGGGGGTTAAATGTCAAAACGACCCGGATGGTGGCTGTATGTTCTTGCAAAGATATGGCCAATAACCTGGATAAGTGCTAAAGCCACACAGAGTAAAATTATTGGCCCTTTGGTAGCAAAAACACTGGTACCTTTTTTCAGTAAAAAAAATCTTAATATAACCTATATACCAATAAATATAACTATCGCTCCGCAAAGCACTCCTGTGCCGTTACGCATTGTTGAAGAAATCATTCGGCACTCTGCACATAGAGTAATCATTAAACGCTGCACATGCCGGGATGCAAAAAAGTGCTCAGAGCATCCTATTGACTACGCCTGTTTACTTATGGGGCAGGGCGCAATGGAAATTGATCCGCGTATAGCAAGTCATGTTGAAGTTGATGAGGCGATAGCTCATTTGCATAAGTGTGTTGAAGATGGGCTTATTCCCATGATAGGAAGGGTAAAGATTGACAACCTGATTTGGGGAGTAAAGGATACCGGCAGGCTTTTAACCATGTGCTTTTGCTGCAGATGCTGCTGCACGATACTAAATTCAGGTAAATATTTGCCACAGGAGGCAGCCAGTTCAATTGTGCGGCTTAAAGGCATTACGCTATCTGTACATTTGGATGCATGCACTGGGTGTGGCACCTGCGTCGATGAATGTTTTATGGATGCAATACGCATTGTTGATGGTAAGGCAGTGCATAACGATACAGTATGCAAAGGCTGTGGCAGGTGTGCACAGGTGTGCCCCAACGGTGCAACAACGATAACAATAGATAACATTGATACAGCAATAGAAGAAATCAATGCACGCATTAAGCATTATGTGCAGTACGAGTGAATTTTTAGGCACCTTTAAAAAACGCTTTCATCATTACGGGTACAATAAAAAGAAAACGATTTTATTCTATATATTGTGCCCACAAGGGAACATCCAAAAAAACAGTTTTTAGAAGTTCCCTTATTATTTTTATTGGAGGAACACATGACATCACACAAGTATTTCTGGTATTTTTTAATGATAGGTGCACTTGTTCTCTGGGCTTGCGCTGTTGGACTTGTTTTTTTGTTCCCGGATTCAGACTACAGGGCAGTGTTACTTATTGCACTGTTGATACTACACTGTGGGGAAATTCCATACACATTGAAGCTCCTTAAAGGAAAACTTTCATCGGTAACTATCGCCACCAAAACATTTTTGTTTGGTTTTACGTGGTGGCTGCCGTTTAACAAAGGCATACTAAAAGGATAACCCCATGTTTAAATATGGACCATCAAAATTATTTGTAAAAGTTGCTGTAGCGCTTTCATGGCCAATTATGATCCTTGGTAAGCGCCTCAGTGCATTCCCCATTGTCAAACATATCATAAATCCTTTTTTTAAATACCCCTATAATGAGGTAACAGCAGTTCCTATTAATGTGGCGATAGCTCCTGCTAAAAGTGTCACTCTGCCGGTGCAGGTGTTAAGCGAGGTGGTTGCTCGGGTAAATCATATCTTTATATTAGATGAATGCATCTGCAGAAGCCTTTTGAACTGCTCCAACCATCCGCATACCATTGGGTGCATGGCGTTGGGCGAGGCAAGCCACAAGATTCATCCGTCGCACGGTCACAGGGCAACTGTCACGGAGGCTCTGGAACACATTGAAAAAGCAGCAAAGGCTGGCCTTGTGGCTAGTGTGGCACATGTTTGGATAGACCCCGTTGCATTCTGGTCGGTGCCGTTTAACAAGCTCATGTTTATATGCTTTTGTGATGATTGCTGTTGCCTGTACCGCACGCACATGAAAAAACGTGGTGAAAACCTCAATAAGGCATATAAAAAATTGCCAGGTGTTACAGTTCGTGTTAATTTGGATTTATGTAATGGTTGCGGTATATGTGCTCAGCGCTGCTTTGTTGCTGCTATACAGATGAAAGATGGCATTGCGGTAATAGGTGAAGATTGCAAAGGCTGTGGGCGGTGTGTGCAGGTGTGTCCACAACAGGCAGTTGATATGTATTTTGATGATAAGGATACACTGGTTGCCAATTTAGTTGAAAGAATAAATAAAGTGGCTAATATTGGTTTGTGACAGCAACTGAAGCAGCGAATGCAGGGAACAAATGGAGGAAGAAAGTTTCACACAGAGAACGCAGCAAATGTGAGGAGAGAAAAGCTTTATAACCTTTACATCTCAACTTTCTCATCATGTTCTGCGAAATGTGATTAGGTAAAATTATTTTAGGGGTCAGAGCATTATGAAAGTAGAACAGCGAATAAATTACGGCTATGTAATTTATGATGTAACAGGAGATATCACCTACGATAATTTTACGGAAATTGAAGATGCAATAAAGGACACTCTACCGGATAATTTTATAAATGTAGTGCTGAACATTGAGCGGGTACCCTATATTAACAGCTCTGCACTGGGATGGCTGGTGAAACTCATGAAAGAAGTTAATGCCAGAGGGTATCACTTTTTCCTGATGAATGTAAATCAGGAGATCATGGGCCTTCTTAAACTAACCACCACATTACAGTATTTCAAGATTATCCCCAATGAACAGGTGCTTGTGGAAAAAGAAAAAAAGAAAGAATTAGATAAAATTTTAGGGGAAATAGAAGAAGAAAAACAGGAATAGGGAATTAACCTCTAAACTCTTTACACATTGTATATACTTCACTTTCCACAATTTTTGGATGTAATCTTTCTGCTACAATAACATCATAGCCTGCCGCAAGTAAAAACGGAAGTGCTTCTTCTACAACGGGTAACGGTATGTATTCATAACTTTGAAGGCAGGTGTTTATAACTGTATGTAAAAATTCATGCATCATAGTGTCTTCAAACACAAAAGTTCCATTGTCATCGTACAACGGCATGGTAAATGACAACATGGAAGGTATATCCCCGGTAGAAAAAAATACATCGATGGCATTACCATGGTTAGTGACATTTGCCACCTGCATGATGCCCACAATGTCTTCATTTAATGCCAGAGCCCTGCAAAGTTCTCTTTTTTGATGAAAAGCAAATTCCTGATCAATATTGGCAATATATATTCGTATGCCTGTAATTCGTGTTGCAGAGCTTTGAGTCCCCATTTTACGTTTTACCTGAGGATATATTTTGGCAACTGCGTTGCCAGTTGCTGTATAAAAACCAAATTTTTTTGTGGCCATGTGCGTGTAACATCCAAACTGTGAAAGCACAGGTGCAAGGCCAAAACGGACAAAACCTGTTGAATGGGTGTATTGACAGTGGGTGACACCTATGAACGTTATATCCGACTGCACGCTATTACACGATAGTGCGGGTGCGATAGTTAAATAGATGTCAGTCACAGGGCAAAACGAATGCAGAGCGATAGTAGCTGTGCATGCAGGCAGCTTCTGGGAAGATACAGTGATAATGCCGTTATGATATGTGCAGGAAACGTGTAGATGATGTAACACTGCAACGATTGCCTGCAAGGTGCGGTTGTAGTGGATGTGCTGTTGCAATAAAGGGTCAATTCTTATGGCACATTCTTTTTGCATCACCAGCGCTACTGCGAGTGCCTGTCGCGCAGCTGCAAAGGTTGTTGCGTGTATCTGCAGCATTTATATTGTTTTTTCTAAATATGGTTTTAGTACTTCGGGAATGGTTATGCTGCCATCCCTGGTTTGATAATTTTCCATTACTGCTGCAAGGGTACGTCCTGCGGCTAATCCTGAGCCATTAAGTGTATGCACAAATACTGGCTTTTCACCTTCTTTTTTACGATAGCGTATGCGTGCACGGCGTGCCTGATAGTCAACAAAATTGGAACACGATGATATTTCCACATAGCGGTTTAAGCCTGGCATCCATACTTCAATATCGTAAGTTTTAGATGAAGATGCGGATGTGTCGGCGCTGCACAGTAACACAACGCGATAATGCAAGTTTAAAAGCTGCAACACTTCTTCAGCATCATTAACGAGCTTTTCAAGCTCATCAAATGAAGTCTGGGGCTCAACAAACTTAACAAGCTCTACCTTCTGGAACTGATGGACACGGATAAGACCGCGGGTATCCTTACCAGCTGCACCTGCCTCACGCCTGAAGCAAGCTGATTGCATGGTGACATAGATGGGCAAATCTTTGCCATCAAGTATTTCATCACGGTAAAGGTTGGTAAGGGTTACTTCAGCAGTGGGTATTAAGGATAAGGCATCACGCTCAATACGATAATACTCATCCATGAATTTTGGGTATTGACCGGTGCCAATCATACTATCATCATTCACAATAAAAGGGCCAAATACTTCAGTATAACCATGCTTCTTGGTGTGTAAATCCAGCATAAAGTTTATGATAGCGCGCTCTAACTGTGCTGCCAAACCACGATACACATAAAAGCGTGCCCCTGCAATTTTAACACCCCTCTCAAAATCAAGGATGTTAAGCTCTGTGCCCAGGTCATAGTGGGGCTTTGGGGTAAAGTCAAACTGCGGTTTTTGCCCCCATGTACGGACCACAACATTATCAGTTTCATCATTGCCTAAGGGGACTGATTCGTGCAAAATATTGGGAATGGAAAGCATCAATGTGTTGTATGTTTCTTCTATGCTTGCAATTTCATCTTCGTATTTTTTAATTTCATCGCCAATGCCGCGCACTTTTTCCATTAATTCAATAGGATTTTCCCCTTTTTGTTTTAATGCACCTACCTGCTTTGAAAGTGTATTACGCTGGGTCCTGAGTTCATCAATCTTCGCAATAAGGGATCGTCTTTTGCTATCCAGCTCTTCCAATGTTGCAATATCAACAGCATCTTCCATCTTACGAATTTTCATTGTGTGTTTAACAAGGTCAATATTTTCGCGCACAATCTTTGGATCTATCATGGTAACCTCTTTTTACATGCTATGGAGTTTATTGGGCTTATCTAACAAGTGGTTTCACTATTAATTGTTTTTAACTCATTGGGTAATATTGCCACAACATGTTCAAAATACTATCAAAATAAGTGCATCACGTAGAATACCATTGGCAACATTCAAGTAACAACCGTTTATTAAATATGCCCAGGTATATTGCTTTCAATGGTTAAAAATAAATAGTGGAATTTCCAATATTTTTTGTCAAGAAACAAAGGGTAAACATTTTAAAATTGTCGAATTGCACGCACTCTATAGGTACTGTTTTTATACTGTATGCTTTGTGTTCCACTGTTAAAATTTTGACACCAGGCTTTGCTTGTTGTGGACTCTGTGGAACTCCAATAGTTGTAACTGGTAAAATTTCCTATCATTGATTTATGGTGAAACAGTAACTGCAATTCGTCTTTTGATGGTAAATGCCAGCCATCAGAACATAGTGCACATGCATAAGCAGCGTAGTCACCTTCTCCCAGCGCCTGAATAATAGTACACGTATTTGCATATCCTGTGCCAATGTCAGAAGCAGTTACTCCTGTTTGACGATATTGACCTGCCTGAAGTTGCTGTTCCCATACAATTCCTGATGAACTGATATCGTAGCGCATAGCTTCTAAATAACGCCAACTATCGCTATAATATCCTTTATCATAGAACACACATCCACCACCAGGACCACCATCCCCTATAGTAAACGGTCTGTAGCAAGCATATAAAGTTAAAGATTTCTCAATGGGATATGTATTACCAGGAACGTATACATTGTTGGAACTATCGCCCCAATAATCAAAGCAGTATGATACACCATCTTTATTAATTATTGCTAAATTGCCAGTATTATGTGCGATAGTTACCAGCTCTCCTTGCTCGTAAAATGTTGAATCTACGGGAACAGTTCCGGTAGTAGCGCCGTTTGCATCATAGGTGACGGTTAACGGTTTTGGAGTGAAATGAGCGATAAATTCTATGTTGTTATTTTGTATTGTGATTGATTGGCCTGGAATATAATGGCTTTGACTTCTGGTATCAAACCAACTATCAAATCGATATCCTTGTTTATAAAGATTTCCTGTATTTGCCAGTATAATTGCGTTTTCACCAGCACAGTAATAGTTGCTGTCAATGGGGGGTGTTCCACCATCAGCATCACCTGGTAAATAGATGACAGAATAGGCTTGTGCGGTAAAACATGCGTACAGCATTGTTGATGCAGTGATAACAAATGTTGATCCAGGTTTTAAAATATCAGCTGAACAATTGCTGCAAAAACTCCATCCTATGAATGTTTGATTTTCTATGGCAAGATTGGTGTTGGTTAAAACAGTTACTATATCATTAGGCATGTGGGTAGTGGTGTCAATGGGTGGATTGCCTTCTGCCCCATTTGCATTATAAACCACTATGCATGAAGTAGTGGCAGCATTCAAATCCTGAAAAGGTATACTCATTTCATCTTTGCCAGTATTACTACAGGAAACGATTAAAATAAACAGTAAAATAAAGTATTTTTTCATAGATAGCTCCTGAAAATAAATTTTTGGTAGCTATCTATATATACGCTTTTTCATTAAAAAAATTATTTGATTATAAAAAAAATTTTGAAATTATTTCACTAATTATTCCTAAATGTGGAAATTTGAATAAAATATAAAATAGTGTACACCGGGGCCGTCTCAAAAGAAACTGTAGGGCATGCAATGGCGTGAGCGCAATGTCATTGCGAACGAAGTGAAGCAATCTCAATGCCCCTCAAAAGCAAGATTGCTTCGTCACTTCGTTCCTCGCAATGACAGGAAAACAAAAGTCATTGCAAAGAGGTGTCTTTTGGGACACCCTTGGGTGTACACTATATTCATTATGAAATTTTTATGGAATAATTGCTGAAATTATTTTGGAGTAGCAATGTCAAAGCATGTAATCCATTTATATTTACAGGATAAATTTTCTGCTGTAAAAAAATTATATTACATTGTTAATTAAGGTTACTATTTTCTGACATGTATGGGCAATAGTATCCAGGGGAACTGCACCAGCCCATTCAAGATTTGACTCAATTTCCAATACCTCTTCCTTAGAATAACATGAAAAAATTAATTCTTTTATGTTTTCAGGAGTGATTCGTAGTATGGTGGTTATCTCATCCAACTTTATTTTGCTGAGAATATGACATAGCAGTGAAGGGTTTATTTTAGATATATCTTCAATAATTAAAACACCAGGATAGGATAAAAAGATGCCCTGCGTTTCACGCAGTTCAAGGATGATTTCTCTTCTCCGTATATAATCGGTATGTAAAAGGATCTCAAGTATGACATCATATTTATCTATTGAAAGACGTTCAATAGCAATATCAAATTCCGGGTATAATTTTCTTGTAATTTTTTCTAATATGTCAGTATCAATATTTTGTGTATTAATAATCCTTAAAACTAATTCAAAAGCCATTGATATGGGCACCTGTGATAGTATCATTCCAGCACTATGAACAGGGAGCATAATGAGAAGCAATGCGCCAAATTGTGGATGTTCCTTTTCAAATACTGTCAGGAGTTTTTGATCTAACATTATTTTATCCTTTGCTGCCAATCCATACAATATCGAATTGCTTTTTCATTGGGTTGAAATCATTGGATCCCATTTGAATATCTATTTCATTGATAAAGATCTGCCAGGTAAATTGTTTCAGTTGTTCGTTGTATAGAGTAAAATTATCATATGGATAGTGTTTTTTCTGCACTAATTTCCTAAACGTTGTTTCATAATAATCAATAAATATACCAGTGGCACAAACAATTTGAGAATGTGAAAAAAATCTTTCAAAAAGCCACAATTTACAGTAATAAGGTTCACTAAGTTGCTGTAATTGTGAATGGCAATAGTCATATATATCAAGCAAAGCCTTAAGCATGTACAGCTTTGTTTTGCCCTTTGGCTGGGGCACAATGCTGTTTGTTACTGAAAGTGAATTCCAGGGGTGAATATCTAGTGTAATAAATATTCTATTGTTCTTTTTTATATATGTATATATATCAATATCCAAAATGGCATGTTTAAATCTTTCAATAGTTCGATGGATCCTTTTATGTCCGCGTATTTTCTTTGTATGCATATGGTAAATGGTGTGAAATAATTGAAAATTTGATATTTAAACGCTAATTTTTCATAAAAGCATGAATATTAAAAAAATATAAAAGAAATCCACTCGTGAGTTTAATGCGGTGACCACAAATTTTATTCATAACAGATATTTTAGGAATATAGAAGCAATACCGGCACCTGTCAATTCTATTATTGTGTATAAGTTAAAATATTTTGCACAGCAGGAAATGGTGTTTGGGGTCAGAGCATCCAAGTTAGTAGCCAACTAAGAAGAAAATAATACAACAAAATTATATAGCTTTTGGATGAGCGCATACGATATACATTATGTACAGTTAGTATGATGTTTTCAATAATGGATGTAACAATGTGGAGAGTAATAAAAAATTGGTCAGGGACGGAATCGAACCGCCGACACGGGGATTTTCAGTCCCCTGCTCTACCGACTGAGCTACCTGACCAATTGTTATGCGTGTACACTTAATGAAGGGCTTATAAAATGTCAATACAAAAATTTTTTGCAATATTTTTTTTCACAGTAACTATCGCCTATAACAATTCAGAAATGTATGCTGAAGATGATGCCGCATTCTATTATAGAAAGGCCCTCATTCAGTACACGCATCAGATGTATAATTATGCAATAGAAAGTTTAGAGTTAGCGTTAAGCTCTGACCCCAAACATTTTGAAGCGGCTAATTTACTGGCAAAAATTTATCTGGAATATTATAACGATAGGGTCAGAGCCTTACAGTATTTTATAGAATCTCTGACAATCAATGATAACCAGCCTGATATTCATTTAGAAGCTGGCAAATTGTATTATTTTTTCAGTGAATATTCAAAAGCAATTGACCATTTACAAAGAGCTATCGCCCAAAAAAACGATGTGTATGCTCATTACTTCTTGGTTCTCATATATAATGTGCAGAAAAATTATAAAAGTGCAATGTACCATATTACTTTGTGCAATGAAATGACACTACAGCAAACACAACCTGAACTTGAAAAAGCACACGCTGCACAAAAGGATTATGATACTGCCGAAGCTCACTATAGAAAGGTACTGACAATAAATCCTGTAAGTAAAGCGGCGTATTTGGGGCTTGCCCATTGTTACAGGGTACAAAAAAAAATTGATAGTGCTATCCAGATTCTTGAAGATTGCAAAAAAGTATATCCTACAGATACCGATGTTCTTCTGACACTTGCCCATGTGTACTTTGAGTTTAAACATCCAAAACGGCGTGACTATTTCATCAAGCAGGCAATAAATTTGAGCAAAACGGCCATTGCAATTGACAGCTTGCGCTGTGAAGCATATTCTTTGCTGTTTGAAATATATAAAGAGTTGGGTGAAGTACCTTTGAAGGATGAGAATGCTGTCAAGTATGATGCCTGCCTTGAGAGCAGCAAATAAATTAATCAAACACTATTGTTTTATTTGCGTAAACCAGTACCTTGTGTTCCAAATGTTTTTTAAGTGCTCGTGACAGTACCAGTTTTTCAATATCTTTACCTTTACGGATGATATCTTCAATTGAATCTTTATGCGATACTCGTATAACGTCCTGCTCAATAATAGGTCCCTGATCTAACAATTCGGTAACGTAGTGGCTGGTGGCTCCAATGATTTTAACACCATGCTCATATGCTTGATGGTATGGTTTCGCACCTTTGAATGCTGGCAAAAATGAATGGTGTATATTAATAATTTTGTTGGGATAATGTGAAACAAAATGTGCAGATAGTATCTGCATATAGCGGGCAAGCACAATGCAATCAATATCCAAATCCTTAAGTATGGCCAATTCTTTTTGTTCTTGCTGCAGCTTGTTTTCTTTTGTTTTTGGGAAAACAAAAAAGGGAATGTCAAAATATTTGGCGATAGTACCTAATGATTCATGATTGCTGATTATACAGGCAATATCAGTGGCAATTTCGCCTTCTTTTGCTTTCAGGAGAATATCATACAGGCAATGGTCCATTTTTGAAACAAAGATTGCTGTGCGCTGCTTTCTTGCTGAGAAATGCAATTGCCAGCTCATTTGGTATTCAGCAGCAATTGGCTCAAATGCTTTTATAATCCTGTTTTTTTCTATGCCAAAACCTTCTAAGTCCCATTCAATACGCATAAAAAAAGTTCCTGACGCCTCATCTGCGTGCTGATCAGATCGTACAATATTTCCATTATTGGAATATATAAAATGGGAGATTTTATACACAATCCCCTTTTTGTCAGGACATGAGATAAGTAAAATGGCACTTTCTTTAGAATGCACTGGAAAACCCCATAAAGTGTTTATGGGTGAATAGATGTGTGGTTGATTATTTATTGTCAATAATTATTAAGCTCTGACCCTTATTTTTCACACCCACCCAAGTATCATGGAATACTTCTTTTTATAATATTCCTCATACTCCATAAACACAGCCACCCTTTCGTCAAAGGTTTCCCCTAACTGTACAAAGTAATCATGATGGTCTATTGGCACTCCTACATCAGCATCTTCCTGTAAATATGCTTTTATGCTGCTGTAGTGGTATGTAGTGGGGTCAGAGCATATTATTTTCATCACAATATCATTCAAACCCCGAAGGGGTGAAATTATTGTAAGGGTCAAAGCCTCACTCTCACCATCTCTGCGGTCTCTGCGTGAGACCAACTGATGCATCACGCAGAGTACGCAGAGTTATGGGAGAGATAGTGGGATTTGTGGCAGAATCTTAATGGATAGGATGATACGTAAGATCATTAGTGGGGTCATAGCATATTATTTTCATCACAACATCATTCAAACCCCGAAGGGGTTCTATTATTGTAATGGGGTTAGAACATAGACGCTCTGCGTGAGACAAAGTAATGCATTACGCAGAATACGCTGAGTTATTTGAGAGATAGTGGGATTTGCGGCAGATCCTTAATGGATAGGATGATACGTAAGATCATTAGTGGGGTCATAGCATATTATTTTCATCACAACATCATTCAAACCCCGAAGGGGTGATATTATTGTAAGGGGTCAGAGCATTGTGATTGGATCCTGAATCAAGTTCAGGATGACTGCACTGAATCAATCCTGAAATAAATTCAGGACATGGTTCAGAATGACACCCTGTTATTCACTATAAAACCCCGAAGGGGTGAAATTATTGTAAGGGGTCAGAGCTTTATACTCACCTCTAAATTATATTGACATACGTTATATAACATTGTATAAAAATAAAAAATAAATTAATTGGAGGTTACCATGAAAATTGATTTACCATGGGGTGCTTCACACATATCTTTAGATCTTCCTGATACCTGGGATGTAATTATTCCACAGCAACAGCAGCATGAACTATCGCCCAAAAAACAAAATGAAAAAGACATTGTTGCCAAAGCACTGACCCACCCTATTGATGCAAAACCTATTCAAAAACACGCATTAAAAAATAAAAAAGTTGTAATTATAGTAGATGACAATACCCGCCCCACTCCTGCCTATAAGTTTTTTGATATTGTTCTGGATGCACTTAAAAAGGCGGGATGTACCGCAAAGAATAATGCTATTATTATTCCTGCACTGGGTATTCACACCCCAATGAAAAAAGAAGAAATGGAAGAAAAGATTGGTAAGAAAAATATTAACCAGGTGCAGTGGGAAAACCACGATGCGTTTGATAAAAATAAAAACGCATATTTTGGTAAGACCTCACATGGCGTTGAAGTATATCTTAACCATCATCTGAAAGATGCTGATTTTATTATTCTTATTGGACTTGTGGAGCCACACCTGTGGGCAGGCTTTGGCGGTGGACTTAAAAATATACTGCCTGGCGTTGCATACGCTGAAACCATTGGAAATCATCATGCAATTATTGCCGAACCACCATACCGTTTTAACAGAGTTGCCGTTGACCCAGAACACAACTCATTCAGACTTGACCTGGAAGAAACATTGAATATGATCAAAGCCGAAGTATTTTGTATTAACGTTGTTCTCAATAGTAATAAGGACATCATTGCCTGCTTTGCAGGTCACCCCATTCACTGTCACAGAGAAGCAGTTGCATTCACCAAAACAATATGTGGATTGCCATTACACAAACAGGTTGATGGTATTATAACCAATTCAGCCCCTATGGACATTAACTTTAAACAGAGCATGAAATGCGTAGGGAATACCCTTCCTGCCTTACGGCCAAAAGGCATTGTTATGGGTTTTTTGCGTGCCGAGCGCGGCCTTGATGATATTCCACTACCCGACAAATCAACACCACTGTGGTTAACACGTGCAATTTTGCGAACATTAGGCCCCGCACGGGTACTTGGATTTCTTGAAAAAGTTAAACCTGGCCTTGATGTTGAGCAGAAGTTTTTAACCTACTATTCAATGCAGCTTATACGTGCGCACAATCTCTATTTTTATGTCCCTTCACTATCAGATACCGAGGTTAAGGCCCTGGGATTCTTTGAACGGTTTAATCAGCCGCAGGAAGTGATTGAACGAGGCCTTAAACACTTAGGCAAAAAAGCAACGGTAGCTGTGTTTACGGAAGGTGGATCTACATTCCCATTGTTTTCAGTAAAATAATTATCTAAACCTCAATTGTTTATCGTGCACCAGATGAAAGTGTTCAAACCTGCTATGAAAGGCACGGGGGAGTACTGTATTTTAAATAAAATTATTGACATAAACGATAATCTGCATACATACAGATGCAACTAAAAAAATCACATTTATTTAAAAGGGATATCTATGGCAAAATTAAAAAGTGCTTCTCTCTTATTTGTAATTAGTTGCATCATATCATGTGGTCTGTATAACAATTCATCAGCACGCACACAATCACCGTTTGCTGCAACACCCATTGATACTAAACTTGTTGAAGCCACACGATTTTTAGCAGGTAAACCACTATCCCCTTCTTCTTCGCTTTTCCCACTTACTACTGATAAACGTTACCTTTCCTATGTGGATGAATTAAAGAAAAGCTGGGCACGACTACAGCAGAAAAACTTGGATGCAATTGAAAAATGGCGAAAACAAAATTTGCCTGTACACTATAATAAGACTATCTTTTACCCATTCAGCGGCCCCGACATCTTAAATGCTATTGCTTTTTTCCCTGATGGCGATGAATATATCATGTTTGGACTTGAACCTTGCGGCAATATTCCTGACCCTCACACAGTAAATAAGGAACGTGTATTTTCAGGGCTTTTGGGTTTGCGTGCATCGCTTAATGAAATACTCAATATGAACTTTTTTAAAACCATCGATATGCAGCAGGAAGTGAGCACCAATGAATTTAACAGTATGATAAGCATCATCATGTGGTTTTTGGGGCAGCTTGATTATGAAGTGATCAATGCACGTAAAATTTGGATTGATGATAATAGCCTTATAACAACAACCCCACCTGTTATGAAACAAAACAAATACATACCTGGCGCAGAGATTTTTTTCAAGGACAACACTGGTTATATCAAACGGGTGCGGTATTTCCAGATCAATGTTATTGATAACTCATTATCAACCTATACTAATTTTATACCACACCTTGCATCGTACCCGCGCTACACCACCATCATAAAATCAGCGTCATACCTCATGCATAACGACAACAAATTTACCAAGATTCGTGACCTCACGTTGCAACATAGCGACCTTATTTTACAGGATGATTCCGGTGTGGCGCTTAAGTTTTTCAGCCCCTATCAGTGGAGATTTACATTCTTTGGAGTCTACACCAAACCAGTACCACTGTTTGCACATCGCTATCAGCCAGAATTAAAAGAAAAGTTTGACACCCTGTCTAAGGGGCCACTGCCTTTCTCATATGGATATAACAGTGGTATTGGCAATTCCAATCTGATGCTGGCAGAACGCGTTCAATGAAAAAATTTTTTCTTTTAATAATACTCACCGGTTGCATTTTGTGTTGTTCACACCAGTTGCATGCACAGTGTACGCTTGCACCGGGGCTACATACCATCTTTTTGCCTGATGCAGCCGTAAATCCTGCTAAAACAATTCCCATTGATATTATCATAAGCGATAGTAACTGTAGAAAAAACATCCTGGTTTTGCCAGGATGGAATTTCAACCGCAAACGATGGATACAAGAAACATCACTGCAGCAGGAAGCAGCAAAGCGAGGATACAACCTTATCCTGCCTGAGATGTCGGTGACTATCTACGAATCACACTACTATCCCGAAACTAAGCGCAAATGGGCAAAAACGCCAGGATCGCAATGGATAAAAGAGATTTGTATTCCCCACTTACAGAATCAAGGCATGCTTTTACACAGCCAGTTCAATGCTGTTATGGGACTTTCCACTGGTGGAAGAGGTGCAGTGCTCACTGCCCTGTACAATAAAGGCATATTTAAGGCTGCTGCATCGCTTTCTGGTGATTTTGATCAAACACGTATGAAGTATGATAAGCTGATGACAGCACTGTATGGCCCTTATGAATACTATAAAGAACGCTGGGAAAAGGTCGATAACCCTTTTGCAATGATAGCTGAATGGGACATACCTCTTTATTTAGGTCATGGTACAAAGGACACCATTGTTCCATATGAGCAGACAAAAATTTTTTATGAAGCATTGAAAAAAGCAAAACCAGATATTACTATTACATTTAATGACTGCGCATGCGGCCATGATTTTATCTACTGGAACAGTGAAGTGGTACCCGTGTTAGAGTTTTTTGATTCCATCTATAAAAAAGAAGGAAATAAATAATGAGTGATATTGAAGATATAAAGCAAAAAGCAATAGAACTAGCCGATAGCATCGCAGAGCATCCTGTGGCAACACGCTATTTTTCACTATTACAACAAATGAATGAAGATGAAGAAGCTTTACAGTTACTATCGCGCCTGGTTGAACACGGTAAAAAGTTAAACCAGAAAATGGAAGCAGGTGGAATAGACATTGAAAATGACCCTGCATCTGTCACGCTTCGCGAAGCGTTACGAGATAAGCCACTGGTAAAAGAGTTTGTAACTGCACAGAATGAATACTTAGGGCTTATTAAGGAAATAATGGAGATTTTGCATAGCAGATTAAATCCTTAAAATGTGTTGACATTTTGCATTTGGAATGCAAAATATCCGCATGTGGATTGAAAGAAAACTAGAATCCCTCATTACACAGGCTTTCAATCAGTTCCCTGCGCTGCTTATCACAGGATTACGACAGGTAGGGAAAACATCTCTATTAAAAAAAATGTTTCCGCTTGCTTCATATATAACCCTTGATCTACCTGCAAATCAATTAGCTGCAGCCACAAATCCAATTGATTTTATTACACGCTTTAATCCCCCTCTTATTATTGATGAAATTCAATATGTTCCACAACTTTTCCAGGGTTTAAAAATTGCCATAGATAAAAAAAGACAGAATGGTCAATATATAATCACAGGTTCACAAAATTTTTCGCTAATGCAAGGAGTTAAAGAAAGTTTAGCAGGTAGATGTGCACTATTACAGTTATATCCTCTTTCATATTTTGAGGTAAGTAATCATTGTACTATAGAGCAAAGCAATTTTATTTTTTTAGGCGGATATCCAGAATTATATGCTTCACAAAAAAATTATAACCTATGGTACTCTTCATATGTAGCAACGTATTTAGAGCGTGATGTTCGTAATGTTTTGAATGTAACAGATTTGCGGGAGTTTAACCTTTTTTTGCGTTCATGTGCTTTGCGAATTTCCAATTTACTTTCATATACTGATTTAGCACGGGATATTGGTATTTCGGTAAATACTGCAAAAAAGTGGCTGTCTGTCATAACTACATTAGGTGCAATTTTTTTAGTAGAACCATACTTTGCCAATAGAGGAAAGAGAATAATAAAATCACCAAAAATTTATTTTACGGATACAGGGTTAGCTGCCTTTTTGTGTGGCTTTGAGCAGGCATCACAATTACAAAATTCTTCTATGGCAGGATATTTTTTTGAAAACTATGTTGCAAATGAGATTATAAAACATTATTCGTTTTATGGAAGGCGCACAAACCTCTATTATTGGCGAAATACACAGGGCAAAGAAGTAGATTTTATTATTGAACATGCTTCAGGAAAAATCATAGCTATAGAATGTAAACTTTCTGAGAATCCCACAATAAAAGATTGCAAAAACATTTTTGCGCTTATTGATTACTATGGCAAAGAGAGAGTATCCGCAGCATATATAGTATGTAACACAGCTATGCCGTATACTATTGATAAAAACATCATAGCATTGGATGTAAAAGAATTAATATCCAGACTATTCTCTGACCAGAATTAGCATAATTGCTAACAAATATAAAAAGCAAAATATGAAATTATCTATCGCGCATCCTCAAAAAAAGCCTTATACAATAAATATGTGCAGTAAATATCAACCTTGGATGTTACCTCAAAGGGTGAATGCATGCCCAACATGCAGGGGCCTGCATCAACGCAATCCATGCCGTAACGACTCATAAACATGGCAATAGTTCCACCTCCGCCAATATCTATCTTACCCTGTTCACCTGTTTGCCAGGGTATGCCATGTCTATCTGCCAGTGAACGCAAATAGTGCATATATTCTGCGTGAGCTTCGCTGGTAGAATATTTCCCACCTCGGCCACCGTATTTTTCAATGCTCACCCCATGTCCCAAATACGAAACATTGTTGGGGTCATTAACACTTTTGAATGTGGGGTCAAGTGCCCCTGTAACATCAGCAGAAATTGCAAGGGCATTTTCAAGTAGCTCATCCCACGTTGTGGTAATACCAGTTTTCCGTATATACTCTCGCATAAAGTTGATAAACACAAAGCTTTCTGCACCAGTATCGCCCATTGACCCAATCTCTTCTCGATCAGCTAAATACAGTATAACAGTCTCCTTACAATCAGCTGAGTCAATCAATGCCCTCAGTGCGGTATATGCGCACGCTCTATCATCCTGACCATATGCTGCAATAAGCCCGCGATCAATACCTATATCCACTGGTGCAAAAGCTGGAACTAGCTCAATATCAGCGGCAACAAAATCTTCTTCTATCAGTCCATACGTAGAGTGAAGGTATTTTAGTACATTAAATTTTATCTTTTCTTTAATATCCTTATCATCTACAGGCATATGAGCAAAGACAATATTGAGGTCTTCGCCTTCTATGATGGTTTCCCCGGTTTTTTTCATCTGGTCTTTGGCCAAATGTGGCAACAAATCAGGGATTATAAAACGCGGCTCATCGGGATTTTCGCCTATGTGTATTTCTACTGTCTTTCCTTCTTTGGTGAATGCCACACCATGGATTGCAAGCGGTATATTGACCCACTGATATTTCTTTATGCCCCCATAGTAATGAGATTTCAAAAGTGCTACCTCAGCGTCTTCGTAAAGCGGATAGGGCTTTAAGTCAAGCCGCGGCGAATCCACATGAGCGCCAATTATTCGCACATTCATGGGGTCAGAGCCTACTTTGCAGGCAACTAAACTTTTGCCTTTTATATTTTTATATACTGCATCACCAGGTTTTAAGGCATCTTTTGTGTTACTAGAAGAACAATGAGCTTTTTCAAGCATCTCAATGGCGGTGCGAATACACAGCCGTTCCGTCTTATTTTTGCCAATGAATGATTTATATTCCTCCCCAAAGCTATATATGCTATCAACCTTATCCTTCAATTGTATCCAGGCGCTTTCTTTTTTTATACTTATCTTTTCCTGTAATTCTTGGTTTGGTGACTTTTTTTCCTCAGCCATATATATCCTCCAGAAAATTTTAACATCTAAAATACACCATGTGTAAAGCATACAAAAGGTCAACAGAATTATATCTTTTTATAAATCAAAAAAGTTTGTGCAAACAACATTTATTCCCCATATTCTATGTATCACAGAAGCTTTTTAAAAGAAAAAGTAATAAAAATTTTTTAATTTTTTTAAAAAATTTTTCACACACCCGTTATTTTTTCCAACCTCATGCGTTGTATATAATGAAACGTTTTACCAAAAATTTTACTATAAAGAGGTGATAGTATGTCAAAACCAATTGATCTGGAAGGAAGAGTTACTCATGATCCTATTTTACGAAAAACAAAAACCGGTAAATCTGTATGCATGTTTGCTATAGCAATGGATCATCCCGTAAAAGGAGAAGCCAAGCCCAAGCCTTCATTTATTGATATTGAAACTTGGGAAAAGCTGGCTGACCTTTGTGCTGAAAACATTAAAAAGGGGCGCATGATTCAGGCAACAGGCCGGTTAAAACAGGACAGATGGCAGGATGACACCGGTAAAACCCGTTCAAAGCTTAAGCTTGTATCATCGCAAGTAAAATTTATTGAATCATTAAATAGCAAACAGCCTCAGGAAGCAGAAAGTAATTCTTGATTGTAGTATCATAACTCTTCCAGAATGCATGGGGCCGTCTCAAAACAAACTATGGGACGGCTTTTTTTTATTTTTCAATCATATAATAATTTTACACTGCTATAATAATGTCACCCCTCCGGGGGTTTGGTT
Source organism: Spirochaetota bacterium (assembly GCA_040756435.1). Lineage (NCBI taxonomy): Bacteria > Pseudomonadati > Spirochaetota > Spirochaetota bacterium. Next base: position 24,652 of record JBFLZD010000048.1, read on the forward strand.
ATATGCGGTCACCTCGATACACTGCTATGCGTGCATTATTTATTGTCTTTCTGAGCGAAGAATCTCAATAAAACTATGAGATTGCTTCGTCGC
>JBFLZD010000049.1 GCA_040756435.1 Spirochaetota bacterium
CTTAATTTTTTTTACAGCCTTCTATGTTACACGTTTCTCATTTTTTTACTCAGGGGAGCTAATTATCCTTTTCCCATTCAAGCAAAAACTCCTTTATCCCTATGCCCCCACTGTAATTGCCAATATCCCCATCGCTCCGGATTACCCTGTGACACGGATACATAACAGGAAACATATTTTTAGCCATTACATTTCCCACAAACCGTGCACCCCCTTGAAAACCGCATTGTGCTGCAAGTTTACCATACGATATGGTTTTGCCAGGTTGCATCAAAAGTAATTCCTTCAAAACTTTTTGCTCATTATATGTGTAGAGGGATAAATCACATTGTGGAGGTTGTACAAATATCTTTCTTTCATACTGCTTAAAATACTGTATTGCTTCTTTGATTACAGGCGTTAAACCCTTATGAGCTGAATTGATTATACTTTTCCATAGATCTTTTTCACAGTAACTATCGAACATAATTGCTTTAATTGTTTCTTTACTCCCAAAAATATATATCCTGAAATCAAAAAACGTAACAGATTCATACAGTGAATATTTCAAGTACGTATAGAATTCCAGGTTACTACGCATGGTCAGCCTCCAGCTAATATTTTTTCACTGGTCAGCTTATCATTATGCAGTTGCTCCTTAAGTTCAGTAACAGAACCAAACCGCTTCTCATCACGAATGCGTTCAATAAAAAACACCTCAAGGGTTTGGCCATAAATATCTGCATCAAAATCAAATATATGAACTTCAATTGTTCGTTCAGTGTTTTCAAATGTTGGGTTGGTACCAATGTTAAGCATACCATGATACAGCTTGCCTTTGGTGTATACCTTTACTGCATACACTCCATCCTTTGGAATTATCTTATCGGGATCATCAGGGAAAATGTTGGCTGTAGGATATCCTAAAAGCCGCCCCCGCATCTGCCCTTTGACCACGGTACCGCGTAAGGTATAGGGTCTCCCCAAAAGCATATTTGCCAGTCCAATGTTTCCATCCTCAATCTCGGTGCGTATCCATGATGAAGATACCGGGCGCGACTGTACACAAACCGGTTCAACACGCTCAACTATAAACCCTTCACGTAATGCCAACCCTTTTAAAAATTCAAAATCTCCCTGCCTTCCTTTCCCAAACGCATGATCATATCCTACCACAATATGTGCTTTCCCTATATGGTAAAAAACAATCTTATATAAAAATTCCTCTGCTGTTAGAGCTGCAATCTCATGGGTAAAGGGCATCATGACAATATTGCTGATACCAGCCTGTTCAATTGCATGGATTTTTTCAACAGCTGTTGTCAATATCTTGGGTGGCGTGTGTGGTGTTAAAAGTTTCCGGGGGTGTTCACTGAATGTAAAGACTATCGCTTCCCCGTTTAATGACTGCGCAAGTTCCAGCATACGGTCAAATATAGCCCTGTGCCCGCTATGAACTCCATCAAAACTTCCTATGGTAATTACAGGATTTTTAAAAACTTCATCACGCTCAGATACGTTATACAGTACCGTCATAATGACCTATCCTCTCCTGAAGTAGCCACGCATCATATAGCACCAGAGCAACCATTGCCTCAACAACCGGAATAATTCGGGGCACAATACAGGGATCGTGCCTGCCCTTAACCACCACATCAACGGTATTCCCGTATATATCCATGGTCTTCTGTGGCTTTGCTATGGATGGCGTTGGCTTAACTGCAATTCGCATCACAACATCCTGCCCTGTTGATATGCCGCCTAAAATACCACCTGCATTATTAGTCAAAAATTTTCCATCGCTCATCTGGTCATTATTTTCACTGCCCCGTTTGCGTGCAGCACCAAACCCACTTCCAAACTCAATACCTTTTACCGCACCAATAGACATGACAGCCATTGCAAGCCGCGCATCCAGCTTATAAAACACTGGATCACCCAAACCAGCAGGCAATCCTTTAACAACACATGCAACAATACCACCCACAGAATCATGTTCAGCCTGAGCTTGCTTGATAGCCTGTTCCATTGCATGTGCTTTGTCCGGGTCGGCAGCCCGCACAGGATTTTTTTCTATAAAATCAATATTTACTTTTTCTCCTTTTATGCCAGCAATTTCATCAGCATAGGCCACTATAGTTACACCTTTTTCTTTCAGCATTTTCAGGGCGATAGCTCCCGCAGCAACCCTTCCCACTGTCTCACGCCCGGATGACCTTCCTCCTCCTCTATAATCCCGTATCCCATATTTGTGCCAGAATGTAAAATCTGCATGACCAGGCCTAAATATATCTTTAATAGATTCATATGCTCTGGAATCCTGATCTTTATTATACACAATCATACACAATGGTGTTCCAGTGGTTTTCCCATCAAACAAACCAGAAACAATTTCCACACTATCAGCTTCTTTCCGCTGAGTACTGACAGAACTCTGGCCAGGTTTACGACGGTCAAGCTGCTTTTGAATATCATCTGCAGATAATGGGATTCCCGGTTTTAACCCATCCACAACTGCCCCCAATGCTTTCCCATGACTTTCACCAAATGTAGTGACCTTGAGCACCTGCCCAAATGTATTTGGTGCATTCATACAGTGCGATAATACAAAGGATATCTGGTGTATCAAATCCTCATGAGCAATATCTTCATTTTCTTTTGTTACCGTATAAATAATATCACTCATATGTTCTATGGCTTCATATATTTTTTGAACACGGTGACTATAGTTATCGAACGCATTATCTCCCTGTAAAAATGGCGGAATACCGGTAACCTGCATCCTTTGCCATAATAAACCAATATCAGCTTTCAACAAAATTATTAAACTTTCTTTTCTAAGCAATATCCTATTTTCCGGAAAAAGCATTGCTCCGCCACCAGTAGCTATGACACACCAATCGTATAACGCAGCTTTTTTAATTGTCTCTTTTTCAAGTTCCCTGAAAAACGATTCCCCATAATCTTTTGCAATCTGTCTGCAACTTTTTTTATTGCCATGTTTTTCTTCAAAAAGGGATTCAATCATCTCATCGGTTTCAAAGAACGATATATGTAATTTTTCAGCTATTCTCTTGCCAATTGTTGATTTCCCCACTCCTTTGGGGCCTGTAACAATTATCTTCATGGTTTATCAGCATCCTCCACATACCGGATATATTTAAAATCTTCAATCAATACAGGGTATATAAAAATACACGTCAATTAAAACTTTTTATACCTTTATAGAATAGTTTACATACCATTGCATATAGCTTTAGTTTTCACACAAGAGATAAATAATACCTAGTGATAATTATCTATTCTTTCAATACCATCTGTATGGTAACAATATTACACAAATTGAAAACATTGACATACAATAAATCAAATCATATTTTTTTTAGATTGTTTGTCTAGTAATGATATAATAATACAATAATTTTTCTGTTCTTTTAATTATATTAATTTGTATAAATCGCTCTACTATTTTGCAATATTAATATGGTTGACATAAATAATTTATTATTATATTATGTATTACGATATTACCAAATACAGCTTTTTTAAAAAGTTATTTTTAAAAAAATTAACAATACACTATCAACAAAAAAAGGAGATCTAATACATGGCAGCACGAAATAAAGGCATACAGCTAATGATCAATAAGATTGAAAAGGCTCCTGATATCCCAAGCATGGTGGTTTCACAAATTATTGAACTCATTTCTTCCGGTGTTTTAAAACCAGGCGATCGGCTTCCATCTGAGTTGGAGATGACACGGCGCTTTGGTATCAGCCGTATTTCATTACGTGAAGCAATGAAGCTTTTAGAAGCCAAGGGGTATATTGAGTCGCAAGGCCGAAAAGGCAAATATGTAAAGTCAGTTGTGGATGATGCAATCAAAACCCCAATAGAAGGCTTAATACAGATTGACCATAAAAAAATATGGGAGCTTTTGGAAGTACGCCGCATCATTGATGCTGAAGCTGCAGCGTTAGCAGCTTTGCGCGCAAATGAGGAACAAAGAAGAAAACTAAATTCATTTAGAACTCAGATTGAACTGATGGGGGTAGAAAACCTGATACAAAAGCGTGAAGGTGGTAAATTCTATGCGCAATTTTATAATCACCTTTATGAAGCAACCAACAATACCATTTTTGCGCACATACTCAATGCAATATCAACTATCTTGAGGGGAGTTCTTCCCTATAGCCGTGAAAAATTGTCCAAAGTAAAAAACACATCAAACGATATTTATGAACACCATATTAAGATTCTGGATGCCATAAACTCACATAAACCGGATCTGGCACGCGAAGCAGTTGTTGAGCACATAGACTATTTAGAGCGCACATTGAAAAAAATATTAAAATAAAATATCTTCCTAATAAAATAAAGATGGGCATACATTACTGTGCCCATCTTTATTTATTTTCATATAAGCTGCTTTTTGTTTATATCTTATAGTAATTATTTCCTTATTTTCTAAACTTCATTGAATGCACCATATTTGCACAAAGTGGAACACAAAATTTATTCCTTGACGATTAATAAATTTTTTATTACTATTTCAAGTTAAGAATGCCTAAAAAAAGGAGTTCCCATGGAATTAACTTTTAATCTTCCTGGACTTGAAACAATTGAGCAACGGACTGTTCCTCTCGATAGTTCAACACTATATGATGTGTTGATAGTTGGTGGCGGGCCAGCAGCATTGACCGCTGCAGTCTATTGCATGCGCAAAGGAGTTAAAACAGGTCTGATAACACTGGATGTTGGAGGTCAGGTTGCCGAAACATCAACAGTAGAAAATTATATGGGCTACAGGCATATTGAAGGCATATCACTGGTGCAGCGATTCAAAGAACAGGTAGAACAATTTGAGATAGGATTTCTTAAGGGATACAAGGCAACCAAAGTTATAGATGGAAATATTAAAAAAGTGGAATGTGAAGATGGGAATGTCTATCAGGCAAAATCAATCATTATAACCACCGGCAAACGATGGCGCAGACTCAATGTCCCGGGCGAATCGGAACTTACTGGCAAGGGTGTTGCATACTGTGCTATCTGCGATGCTCCACTTTTCAAGGACAAAGATGTTATTGTTGTTGGTGGCGGAAATTCAGCCATTGAAGCTGCAATCGATCTGGCTAAACTTGCAACATCAGTAACAGTGGTTCAACTATTGCCTGCATTAACTGCTGATAAGGTGCTTATTGATGAACTATCAAAATTCACCAATGTCACCATACTGTATGAACATGAAATTAAGGCAATTCATGGAGCCAGCGCAGTGGAATCGGTTACTGTAAATGATATTAAAAACAAAAAAGAAAATACATTGTCGGTTCAAGGAATTTTTATTGAAATAGGTCTGTTACCTAATACTGAGCTGGTTAAAAATGTTGTCTCCCTGAATGAATATGGTGAAATCATTATCGATTGCAGTTGCAGGACATCCCGTCCAGGGATATTTGCAGCTGGTGATGTTACCTCAGTTCCATATAAGCAGATAATCATTGCTGCAGGCGAAGGTGCAAAGGCAGCATTATCAGCATGTGACTACGTATTAACCAATAAATAATTTACAGGAGGTATAGCATGGCACTTTTTGATGACAAGGTCAAGTCACAACTTACTGAGTTACTATCGAAAATAAAAAACCCAATTGTTATTAATTTTTTTACTCAGGAAATTGAATGTCCCACCTGCCAGACTACACATCAGTTTGTAGAAGAGATTGCAAGCCTTAATGATAAAATTACACTCAACGTGTATGACTTGGTAAAAAATGCAGATACTGCTAAAGAATTTGGGATTGATAAAATCCCTGCCATTGTTGTTACCAATGCAAATAAGAACATTAAAGGTGTACGTTTTTTTGGTATACCTGCAGGATATGAAATTAACTCATTTATTGCTGCCTGTGTTGAAGTATCTGGTGTAACAGAACAATTACCTGATGCTATACTATCGCGTATAAAAAAGATTACAAAGCCAATTCATATACAGGTATTTGTTACTCTAACATGTCCCTATTGTCCAGGTGCGGTGGCAACAGCTCATAGAATGGCCATTGAAAACCCAAACATCATTGCTGACATGATAGAAAGTACCACCTTTACACCACTGGCAGTGAAACATAATGTTTCTTCAGTACCTAAAGTGGTAATCAATGATATCTATGAATTTGTAGGTGCTCAGCCAATTGGTGTTTTTCTTGATATGATTGAGAAGATATAAGGAATAAAAATTGCCGCGAGAGGGATTTGAACCCTCACAGGCGTACGCCCACCAGACCCTGAACCTGGCGCGTCTACCAATTCCGCCATCGCGGCTTTACTATTATAAGTATTGATTTTATCACATTATATATTTGTCAAATAAAAAATTTAACTGTTAAACTCTTTCCCGTGCAATAAGATCTTCATATGTTTCCCTGCTACGGATGAGCTTGTGTGTATTGCCCTCTACCAGAACCTCTGCTGGCAATGGATGTGAATTATATCGGGAAGCCATCGCCATACCATATGCCCCTGCTGATAACACCGCCAGGCAGTCATTCTGCTGGGTATACGAAATTTCCCTATCCTTAGCAAAAAAATCCCCTGATTCACATATAGGACCAACTACATCAACTATCTCATTCCCCTCACGCAAGGTTACATTTGCAATATGCTGATATGCCTGATACAATGTTGGCCTGATTAATTGATGCATCCCCGAATCAACAATAATAAACGTTTTTGTATCAGATTTCTTTTTATATTGTACACGTGTTAGGAGTGCACCACTGCTTCCGGAAATATACCTTCCGGGCTCAATAATCAAGAATATATTTTTATCTTTAATTGCATGATCAATGACATTTGCCCACCTATCGATATCAAGCGAATCCCCATCATTATACTGAATGCCAAAACCACCACCTAAATTCAATGTTGTACATTCAACCCCCATCCCCTTCAGTTTCGTCATTACTTCCAGTGCCCTGTTGCATGCTTCTTCAAAGGGCTCAACCTCAGTAATCTGCGACCCTATATGAACATGGAGTCCTGTCAATTGTACATGGGACATATTCTTTATAGCATTTACCATATGTGGTAGTAATTGCATCGAAATGCCAAATTTATTTTCCTTCTTGCCTGTTGTAATATAGTGGTGGGTATTAGCTTCAACATCTGGATTTACTCGTATTGCAATACGTGCAGTTTTGTTTAACTTTTGAGCTATCGCATTAATTCTTTCAATTTCAGGCAAAGATTCACAATTGAACATACGTATCCCTGTTGTCAGGGCAAGTTCAATCTCAGGCTGCGTTTTCCCAACACCTGCATAAACAATTTTTTCAGGTTTGACCCCTACAGCCATAGCTCTGTATATTTCTCCACCTGACACCACATCCATTCCACAACCCGCACTGTGCATCATTCGTAAAATATTAATATTTGAATTAGACTTTACTGAATAACAAATAAGATGTGGGTGGTTGGACAATGCTTTATCAAGCTGTGTAAATTTGTCAATAAAGCATTTTGAAGAATAGACATACACAGGAGTACCATACTTTTCTGCTATCTCTTCCAATGAAACATTTTCACAGTATAGTATCCCATTGCGGTATGTAAAATATTCTCTGAATGAGTTCATGGTTTATACTTCTCAATCGATTCGATGGTATATTGTTTAATCTGTTCATTTTTTCGTATTTCTACCACATCACCTTGTTTCTTGCCAAGTAGCGCCTGCGCAATAGGTGAACGATAGGATAATATTCGTTTTTCAAAATCAGCATCCCATGGTCCAAGAATGGCAAAGGTTTCTTTTTCACCATCTCCATGTATTGTGACAACAGTACCAATATTAACCTTATCCGTTGAAACAGTGTTTAAATCAAGGATTTGAGCCTTTTTAATCTCGCTTTCCAGTTTATTAATATCTCGTTTAAGTATTGACTGTTTTTCAAGCAAGGCGTTATATTCCACATTTTCACGCACATCTCCTGTTGCATCAGAAACTTTCGCAAGCTCTTTTGAAATTGCAGCCAACTCAACATTGACCAGCCTGTTAAGCTCTTCCTGTTTCCGCGCATATCCTTCCTGTGTTGTTATCAGCACCTCAGCATCAACTTTCCATTCTTCCTCTGTAGTTTTCAGCAATGGTTTAAATTCGGGATAGCGTGATTTAATAATTTCTAAAAATTTATCACGCATAGAATCTTCAATATAGGGAATACTGCCAACGATATCATATACTTTCCCTAAAAATTGAATGTCAAATGCATTAACAATATCTTTTAATACGGCGGCATCATTATCAAATATAATGTCCAGCGCTATGTTTTTAAGTTTGCTTCCCTTTTGTTCAATTTTCTTAAGTTCATTCATTAATCTGAATAACGTAAGCACCAGTTGTTCGCGGGAATAATCCAGCCACTCATAATCCCATGATTTTGTAAGAAGGTTTCTGGCTACCCATAAAAATATTTCAGGGAATTCTTTAGCTCCAATAAGCGCCTTTTCCACAAACCTGTTAATTATGCCATATTCATGTGATCTGATTAAAATATTAACAATATACTTATGTATTCGGACTGGTGTTTCAAAAAGAATTTGTGAATAGATATCGGCCCAGTCTTCTCTAGCTTCTTTAATCAGATTGATTAAATCCTTTTTATAATCATAAGAACCAATCTTACGTGAAATTGATGGAAGATCCTGTGATTCTTTCACTATTGTAACTATATTCTTATATGCCTGATCAAGTTTGAGCTTTTTAGCATCTATAAACTTGCTCAATCCGTTCAAAATAAAATATGATAGGATCTTTCTGGTAACTGAATCTCCCTTCAGTTCTCCCGAAAAATAATCTACAAAGAATTGAGCTACTGCAACTCCTTCTCCCGCATCAATGTTATTGACAAACTCAATGGCAACATCAAGTTTTTCAGTAAATGAATCGGTCTTAAGGAAATTATCAAGCAATTCATCGGCAAACGTCAGCGGCTTATCACGCATTATTATAACATCTTTTTTCTCCGGCGAAATGCCAAATAAAGGTGACTTTTTAATTTCAGTTCTTTTATTACTCCACCATTTTGCCCATGCCTTTTCACTTACAAAATCCGGAATCAGTTCCTTTTTAACATCTGCTAATGCAATACTGCCATTGTATGAACGGATAAGAATTTCAAAAAACTGCAGGAAATCTTCTTCAAAAAGCTTTTTAAGACCTTCATAGTCTTCATATTTTAATACCTGGATATGATCGCTTTTAAGTGGCGTTAATGCTTGAAGCGCCATCTGAACAGACATCTGATGTCCAGGTTTTTCTTTGAAATCAATTATTATGTTATTTGGAGTAATATCTACAATTCTTCCCACACCCCAGCTTCTATGCCGCACATAATGGCCTTTATCAAAAATTATACTATTTTCAAAATCCTGAATGGCATGCTTTACGGGATATTTAAAATTGTTAAGTTTTGATAACTTCAGGAATAGCTGAAACTGTGAATGAGCACCGTATTTCTTTTCATATAATTTTACCAGTTCCCTGCGAGCTGCTGTGTCATTGGGTGTATATTCCAGTATCTTCTTCAGTATCTGAATTGACTGGTCAGGATGTTCTTCATCTTTATATTTGTGAAGTAATACTTTTAATAGTGAAGATGTCAGTTCATACTGACGTGCCTCAATGAGCATCCTTTCAATTCTTTCAAAAAACTGAATATCTTCCCAAGATACCTGAACAAGCTTATTCCACAGGTCAGCAATTTCATCATAAAGTCCATTTTTGATATGCCCTTCAATTGAAAGCTTCATGTACTGGATACTTTTTGGTTTATCCTCATCTATCAGGGCAACAGCTAATTTTTTTGCCACTTCAGCATCAAATCTATCTATTTTCAGCAGGTTTTCCCAAACCGGAATGGCTTCTTTGCTTCTTCCTAATCGCTCCAGGCTAGTTGCTAATGATTTTAATGCAAAACTGCTTTCCCCATATTCCAGGACTTTTTCCGATAGTAGTTCAACAATGACCCATTTATGATATTTTTGATACATATCAATGAGCCGTCGCATTTCCATTTTATCATCTATAATATCAAGATGATATCCGGTTAAACCAATGAGATATGATGCAACAATAGAATCAGGATGACTCTGGATGTGTTCTTTACATATATCCCTAACTTCTTTTACTATACCTGCAGCAACTATCGAATTGAAGAGGTCATCAAGTATTCTAAAACGTGATATACCAACATCTTTTGGGTCAAGTCTTCCCCACATCTCTTCTTTAAACATTGAATTGACACGTTCAATCAACTTTTCCTTTTCCATATCTGCCCCTCATAATTAAACACAGTATTATATATCTTCATACTACATATTATGAAAATTGTATAGATTTATCCATTGCTTCAATTTTGTTCAAATACTACCTCACCCTTCAAAGTTTATGCATCAAAAAATTTAGCCCACAATTATTATAAAGGAAGGAAGTAATACTATATCAGGTAATTTGGTATACTCTAAATTTTCTATAACAAAAAAGCAAGAACTTTTATAGTTTTAATCTTATTTCTTATTATTCAGTAAAAAAGGAGTGCCTTTTTAAGACACCCCTTCCTTTTGTCTAAAGGATTTATTAATTTAATGATAAAATTTATTTTGCTCCCCCACCTTTTTCCATTAATTGATGGAGATTCTGTCCGTCAAAATTGACCTCAAATGTATCAGTAAGAACTTTTATCTGATCAAAAAATAGATATACATCTTCATTTCCGGCTTCAGGTTTTGCCCTGACTACAAAACGCACAATTTTGGTAACTCGTGTCTGAGGATAGGAATTGGTTTCCTGTGGCACGTAATCAGGAATATATGCTTTCATTGGTCGCCAACCAACAAAATTCAATGAACCCATTTTCAATATATGGACATCACCTTTATAATCTTTCACCCACACCTCAAGTTCATAATTGTTTCCTCTGCCATGTACCCATACAGAAACTGCTTTTGCTCTTCCTGGAAGCTGTATAGCACGTTCCTGAACTTCCTGACCCGAGCGAGAGTCATACGTTAATACTTTTTGTGTTGGATCATCCCAGCGAACTTCCAAAGGCGGTAATATATGAACAGAATTAAATCCGGGATATTTAAATTTAAAGTGAAGACCTAAACATTTTTTCTTTTCCAGTCCTTTATTAAGAGGGCTCCACTTCTCCGGAATAAGGTCAGCTGGTCCACCATCAACATATTTCATTTCCAGTACTGGTACAGGATCTTTTTTGGGGTCCTGATGTTTTTTAGGGACTGTCTCCAAAACCCAATCTGAGGGTGTTTCAAAATCTTCCACAACAAGTGCGTTATACTGCTCAGCACTAATATCAGGCTGAACATTGGTAACAATTCTTGATTGTGCTTTCTGGGGGAAAACCCCTACAAACACCACACTTGCTATCATAACACATATTGCTATAAATCGTGTATATTTCATATTAATGCCTCCGAGGTCTCATATTTGGTCATCATGCTTTTTACCAGTTATCTCTGATGCTTGTATCACCAGTGAATTCAGACAGATCGGTAATGACTCTGAAATTATCAAGATAGAAATAAAATGTCCCTGGAACCTCATAAAGATCACTTTCAACAAAAAAGGAAACAAAATGCAGGTTCTTGTCCAGCAATGCATATCCCGGACTCTGAGGCAGCCAGCCTGGGATTACAACAGATAATTCCCTCCATCCCCAGAAATCAAGCCTTCCTATTTTAATTTTATGAATTGTTCCTTTATAATCGCGAAGTTTGATAAAAAGGGTATGCCTGAATTTTCTGCCCAAAGCCCATACTTTAACTTCTTTAGCTTTTCCTCGGATGATATATTCATTTGGCGGGAATACTTCAACTCTGTCATATCCCCTATCTAAATAATATGTTTTAACACCTAAAACAAATTTATTCTCATGAGTAATACCATTGTCGTCAGTTATTGTATCAGGATAGTTAATCTCATTTCCATTATCATCTATAGGACGGGGTTTTCCAGGTATTTTCCTGATTTTTGTGTCACCTATGGGGCATGTTGAAGCTGCACGCCAGTCCTCACATGCTTCAAAATCATCCATCCAGTCTTCAACTAAACCTGTTTGCTGTTTCTTTGGTTGCTGCGCTTCCTGCGCCTGCACCATTATATTGCCTCCACCGACAATTAATACAAGACTACCGATGGCAAGCGACAATATAAAAGCTTTGACCTCCCTTCTCATTGTCGACTCCTTTATAAAAAAGATTATGGAACAATATACGCAACTATACTACTTCACCACTATCATATTACTATGATATCATATACATAATCGGAAAAAAAAGTAAAGAAATTTAATAATAATTTGATATCATAGTGAATATAGTAAAAATTATTGATGCCAGCTATGATTGACAATTACCTTGTATTCAAAAATAACTGACATCGATAGTATGCAAGATTACTTTACACATGTCAAGAAATTAATATTTTATTTCTTTATATTCGTTCAATTATCTGTAATAATTATTGATTTTTTTATCTCATTAATAAATCATTTCTACACGTTTCACTGTTATCCTGTGTCATAACGTAAAATCACTTGCGTTACCTTTAAACATTTATTACTGACAATGCAGGTATACGTATTTTAGTTATTTATACATTGCATTACATTTTACGGATGTGAGAGAAAACAATGAATATCGTTACTCGTTTACAGCAAAAAAAACCGCTGTTATCTTTTGAGGTTTTTCCGCCAAAAACTCCCATTGGTGAAGAAAATTTATTTAATGAGCTAAGAGTCATGGTAAGCTTTAAACCAGATTTTATCTCCGTTACCTATGGTGCTGGCGGATCTACCAGAGAAAAAACATTAGAGATAGCAACCCGTATAAAATCCACATTTTCAATTGAACCGTTAATTCATTTTACCTGCGTTGGACAAAGTAAGCATGATATTGCAAGCTATCTTAACCATGTGCAATCACTGGGTTTTAACAACATCCTGGCGCTTCGTGGCGACCCACCGGCAGGGCAAAAGCATTTCACACCACATCCAGAAGGATTCAGGTATGCCAGTGAGCTTGTGGAATTTATCCGCACCATGGATCATTTTACCATAGGAGTTGCAGGATACCCTGAAGGCCATATTGAAGCACCCGATTTAGATACAGATATTCAAAATTTGAAGAAAAAAGTTGATGCAGGGGCTGATTTCATCATTACCCAGCTTTTCTTTAACAATGACAAGTTCTATACCTTTATGGAAAAAACAGCAAAAGCCGGTATCAGCATTCCTATCATCCCCGGCATCATGCCACTAACAAATATGGCACAACTTCAAAAGGTAACCACAATGTGCAATCCCGACATGCCTGTAACACTACTGCAAGAACTTGAAAAATGCACTCTCCCTGATGATATGTGCAAAGTTGGTATAGAATTCACCATTAACCAATGTAAAGAATTGCAATCATATGGCGTGCCCGGTTTTCATTTTTATCCATTAAATAAATCTGCAGCAGTTAAATCAATACTGGATGAATTCTGGCATGGATAACATGCTAATCTGAGTTTTAAGGAGTATTTATGAAATCATATCCTTTTTATTTTTATACCGGAATCGTACTTATATTATTCATGCAACTATGTTTATTGCTGGATATTCGTACCATAACTATATGGGCAACCCCAACCTTATGGACAGGGTTAATCCTGCTAACCGACGGAATACTTGCTAAAACCAATCGTTCATTAATCCAAAACAGGGCACTGGGAAAATTAGCATTTATTTCAGTGCTATCCTGGTGGATGTTTGAGTGGTTCAATATATTTTTCTCAAACTGGCATTATCAGGGTTTACTGCAAACCCTCCATTTCAGATACCTTGGTTATCTATGGGCATTTGCAACAATATTTCCAGGGGTCCTCTTAGTGTATGGTATTATAGTAACAATCATACCAAAAATTCTATATAAGCAGTTTCACCTGACATCTTCTTTCCTTATTGCATCCTTTATCATAGGATTATTATTTCTTTTTATACCAATAATCCCTTTTTCAATGTATTACACAAATAGAGCAGCAGACCCTGATCTTTTTATATGGCTTTCATGGTCTGCCAATACATTTTACAGTGAATTTACAGCAGGTTTTATATGGCTTGCGTTTATCTTCATTCTGGAACCGCTTAACTATCTCCTTAACCGTCCTTCCCTTTATGCTGAGCTTGTGCTGGGTAAATATTCTAAACTTTTAGCACTAATAGTTGCCGGACTTTTATGCGGATACTTATGGGAATTCTGGAACTGGTGGGCGGCAACAAAATGGATATACACCGTTCCTATACTCCCACACATTAAATTATTTGAAATGCCCATCTTGGGATATATTGGTTTTGCAACATTTGCTTGGGAAATTTACGCAATTACAGCCTTAGTGTATCCCAAAGCTATAACAATCCTGGAAAGAGAGCACTGATTTTTTATGGAAGAGATTATTGTCATTGGCCATAAAAATCCTGATACTGATTCAATATGTGCAGCATATTGCTATGCACACCTGAAAAACATTATTGACCATCATAACCGTTACACCGCGTACCGCTGTGGCAACGTAAACAGGCAAACACGATTTGTTTTTGAAGAGGTTAATCTTCAGCCCCCGGAAATGCTGAAAGATGTATATCCTAAAGTCAGCGATATAATGACCCGTAATGTCATAACTGCCCATCCTGACGATCCCTTACTTTCAATAGTAACACACATTGAAAAAGACCGTGTGCGCATAATACCTGTTGTTAGTGGCGATAGTTACTATGAAGGGGTCGTAAGCTTTGCAGAGCTGGCAGAGTTTTACTTTTCTGCTACTTCCACTGCACAACCACTCTATTACTTTAAACCTGCTAATTTTGCTACAACCATTCCCGGACATTGCATTAAAAAGGGCCAGAAAGAAGAATTTGAAGGCCATATAGTTATTGGTGCAATGGAATCAGCCCAATCTCTCAATGTATTAAAAAACGTAAAACCAGAACACACTGTACTCATTGTTGGAAACCGCAAATCAATAATTGAATTTGCATTGAAAAACAATTTTGCTGCAATTATAGTGACCGGTACACAGGATTTTAATTATAATACCACCAGTTATTCAGGCTGGGTATATCTTTCACAATTAGATACATTCAATACATTACGCCTGCTTACCTTAAGCATTCCATGCCATTATATCATGAAAAAGTCAGATACTATTTTGCCCCATAACACTGTGCAACAAGCCCGTGAAAAAATAGTAAACAGTGAATATCGTGGACTTCCCGTATGTGACAATGGTAAACTCAACGGTATCATCACCCGTTCTGATCTCATTAAGCACTATGCAAAAAAAATGATACTGGTTGATCATAATGAACTATCACAAGCAGTTGAAGGTGCCGAGACTGCACAAATCATTGAAATCATTGACCACCATCGCCTGGGAGCAATAAAAACCACTACTCCAATATTTGTGTATTCTAAACCAGTAGGAAGTACCTGTACACTGGTTTATGAGCTTTATAAGTATAATGCCATACAACCAGAACCTCACATAGCATTGCTCTTATGCAGTGGAATATTATCTGATACTGCAATGCTTTTATCACCTACAAGCACTGAAATTGATAAAAAAGCATTGGAAGAGCTGTCAAAGATAGCAGGTATACACTATGAAGAATATGGGAAGAAGCTTCTGTCATCTACTGAAAGCCTTAAAACTATTGACCCTCTATATGCGGTAAGCAATGACTGCAAAATATACCAGGAATATGGCATATCGGTAGCCATATCTCAGGTAGAGGTTATTACACTTGATGATATTGAAAGCGTTAAAGAATCTTTACTATCCGCTCTTTCCAGCTATGCACAAAGTAGAAATGTTCACTGGGCACTCCTACTGGTAACTGATATCACCACTCAGAACAGCATCCTTTTCTCAACTGAATTTATTGGTGAACAAAAGCTAAGTTTTTCACCTCGTGGCCCACATATGTACAACCTTCCTGGCATTTTATCCCGTAAAAAACAGCTGTTACCTGAAATTTTAAGAATATTGGAAGAGCTGTCGCACAAATAAAAATACCCGCCACTTTGGGCGGGTTTATTGTTTTGGGCGGGTATTCCCTGCTCTATGTCGGCGTTTTTATATTATGTTCCTAAAAGCTGTAAGATTGTTCGTGGCCGTAAATTTGCCTGAGCAAGCATCGCAGTACCACTCTGTACAAGAATTTGATCCTTGGTTAAGTCTACCATTGTTTCAGCCATATCAGCGTCGCGTATACGGCTTTCAGATGCCTGAATGTTTTCATACGCATTCATCAAGCCTTTTGCTGCATGTTCTAATCTGTTATAGTAAGCACCTAAGTCAGCACGCTGTTTGGCTATCTTCTGCAAGGCTTCGTCTATGATACCAATAGTTCTGTTGGCACCCTCGGCAGTTGAAAGATTTGCCAAAAACTTCCCGGTTTTTTCTCGTAAATTCAATCCCAATGAAGTCATGGTTCCAATGTATACTCTTTCCCGCTGATGCATATTGGGGCCCATATGGAACCACATACTTGCCTTTGGATTGGTTCGTGAGAAATCACCAAGCAAAAGTTTAAATTTGTTGAATTCAGCCTGGGATGCAATTCGGTCAATCTCATCAACCAGAGCTGATACTTCAACCTGGATGAGCTGTCTGTCTTCAAGCGTATAAATACCGTTGGAAGACTGTACAGCCAGAACCCTGATTCGCTGGAGAATTGTTGCAGTCTGATTCAAATACCCTTCAGCAGTCTGTACAAACGACATGCCATCTTCAGTATTTCGTTCAGCCTGACGCAAACCCTGAATCTGAGTCCTCATTTTTTCTGAAACAGCCAGACCTGAAGCATCATCTCCTGCGCGGTTGATACGCATACCGGATGATAGCTTTTCCATTGATTTGTCAACGTCCCAGTGTTTAAACTTCAGGACCTTGTTAGAATTAATGGCTGTTAGATTGTGGTTAATAATCATACACACACTCCTTTGTGTTAAATTTTCCCTGATCTCCCTATCAGGGGTAAAACCGGGTTGGTGATCTTCAAAAAGGGAATACCCTTTTTTGTTTCACTACAACCCCCTGTCCCTCATTTTAACTGGCAAATGCTCCATCTTTAAAAATGAAGTACATGGCGTTGCAGCTACTTAATTTAAGTTTTCAAAGAACCTTACAGCTTATAGTGATGTTCGGTAGTAATATCCACATTATTAAAGGCTGTTAAATCCATTTATATCTATTTAAAACCATTTATAGCAATATATGGCATATTTTCATTCATTTTTATCTATATTAGTAAAATTTATACATATTTTCCCTTAATCATCATTTCGGAATCTGAAAATTTTGCTTTAGAAATTTTTTAAAAAAATTTATTTCATTTTTTCACTAATTATTCCTAAATGTGGCAATTTGAATAAAATATAAAATAGTGGGTGTCCCAAAAGACACCTCTTTGCAATGACTTTTGCCTTCCTGTCATTGCGAGGAACGAAGTGACGAAGCAATCTTGCTTTTGAGCGGCATTGAGATTGCTTCACTTCGTTCGCAATGACATTGCGCTCACGCCATTGCATGCCCTACCCGTTTCTTTTGAGACGGCCCCTATTTTCATTATGAAATTTTTTAAGGAATTATTACTATCATTTTTTCATTCCTTCCACGTTGCATAGCAATTACTCTAAAGTTATTAATGAAAATAATTTTATAGTTTTTAAGTAAAACACCATCTTCAAATTTCGTAATGAGCTATCTTAGTTCCCTTTTTAAAAGGGATAGTTTCTGAAATATTATCATTAATGCCTAAAAAAAAGAATAAACTTGACAATATTTAGTCGAATATTAGAATAGGTAGGCTATTTTTAGCATATAGCATGTTTTATATTTTAATGTTTCATACTATACTAATACATCTCAAATACCACAAAAAGGTTGTTGTAAATTTATGGGATTGAATCCGTTCAAAGAGTCAAATATAAGTGACCTCCAGAAACAACTACAAGATCTCATATCTGAGAGGTGGGGTCATATCCGCAATAAACTGTTAACTCAGTGGGAATCTATTAAAAAAAGAGGAAATGAGCGATTAACCATTATGGTTATTCCTCATTCAGAGAAAAAGATTGTCAATTTACATGTTACTCTTTTTGCACTGACGGGTATTATTGTATCTTTAATACTTATATTAACCTTAACATCAATTTTTATCATCAATCATACATCTACAATAAAAGAGGTGTCCCGGCTGAAGATGTATGGTTCAAACTCTAAAATTCAGATAGCAAAGTATAAAGAAGAAATTAATAAATTATATGATATATTCCAGCGATTAAAACCGGAACTATCGTACCTCTATTCATTAACACCGGGTAACAGGGCTGATACTCTGTGGGCAAAAGGCGGTGTGTCTGAAAATATTGATGTTGAGCAGGAACAGCCCTCTCCACCTATCGAAATTTTAAACATTGAGGAAATGGTACAGGATTTAGAAACTGCAAAAGACGTTCTTAAAGATATTAAGAAATTTATGCGCGAGCGGCGTAAGGTTATTGAAAACACCCCATCTATGTGGCCTGTAGATGGCTTTGTCATTGCCCGATATGGGATACGGACATCTCCCTACACATTCCAGAAAGAATTTCATGAGGGTGTTGATATAGCATCATTCCCGGGCGCTCCTATTAAAGTTACTGCACCAGGTGTTGTTGAATCTGTAAGATGGGATAACCAGTTAGGATTGTCTGTATCGGTAAAACATAAATATGGTTTTGTTACAGTATATTCCCATTGTCAGAGGGTTACTGTTGAAGAAGGACAAAAGGTTACTAAAGGTGAAGTCATTGGCTATGTTGGGAAAACTGGCAATGCTACACGCCATATATGTTTTTATCAAATTAAAATTGGAACAGAGTTTGTAGATCCTCTTCCCTACTTAAATAAAGTTGTTAATCAATAACGTTTATTCTTCTTCACTTCGCTTGCTGACAAGCAGTTCATCAGGGATTTCTTCTATCTTTTCGCCTATCTGTACTGCAACCCTGTTACCAATAACCCCCGGGCGGCACTTATATTTCTTTCTTCCGCCTACTTTTACCGTCATATCTGAATTTATCTTAGTATTGGGGAGTTTAATCACATCACCAACTTGAATGGCAAGTAACTCTTCCATAGTTATTTCTACTTCACCAACCTCAACCACTATGGGCAATTCTACCGTTTCAAGACGGCTTTGAATTATAGCAGCATTTTCATCAGTTGCACCTTTACGGATACTTGAATACCAGTACTGAGCAGATAACTTTGAAATAACTGGCTCTATGGTAATGTAGGGTATACACAGGTTCATCATCCCTTCAACTTCGCCCACCTTTGTTTCCAGAGTCACAAGAACCACCATGTCATTTGGCGGTACAATCTGGGCAAACTGAGGATTGGTTTCAATATTACCAAGGCGTGGACGCAAATCTATGACATTTGACCATGCTTCACGAAGATTTCCCAGTATTCGCACTATAATGCCTTCCATAACAGATAACTCAATGTCAGTCAGTTCACGGCTAATCTTGGTGGATTCGCCTGTACCGCCAAAAAGTTTATCTATTATAGTAAAGGTAATTGAAGGGTCTATCTCCAGGACCGCAGAACCTTTTAATGGGTCCATATTAATGACAGCTAAAGTTGTTGGATTGGGTATGGAACGGATGAATTCTTCATAGGTAAGCTGGTCAACCGAAGCAACGTGTACACTGACAAGCGCCCGTAATTGTGCTGACAGAGCAGTAGTGGTCAAACGCGCAAAGGTTTCATGCATCATCTGTAAGGTTCGTATCTGGTCTTTGGAAAACTTATCAGGGCGCCTGAAATCATAGATTTTGACCTTACGCTGCTCTTTTACAGCAGTGTAATCTGTCGTATCCGCCTCTCCTGTTGAGATGGCAGTTAATAGGGCATCAATTTCATCCTGTGAAAGTATCTCTGTCATAGATTATTCCTTAACTATTGAAGCATCTAAATTAACTATCACCCATAAATCCTTATACGGTTCCAAAGTGTACCTGTATTTCATTATTGCAGGGAACCGTGGCCCCCATCGTTTAACCTTAACATCCACATATGCCACATTGGTCTGGGGTATTATCTGCTCATCAATTATGGAAAAGTCAATCAAATAATCAGGGCGTTCCTTCGTAATAAAATTAATAAAATCCTGCTGCACAATCAAGCGGTCATAATCATTTGTTGTTGAATATCGCCTGGCAAATTCTGAATAGGCATAGATAAATTTTTCAATATTTATATATTTAACAACATTTTCCCACTGTTTATTCTTTTCAGCCATCAATGTCAACATAACCACTTCTGAAGGGGTCACTTTGCGTTCATGTTTGATAATCCCCGTACGCATGGCAAACTGTGGTACTGGTATAATATTAATAGTTAATTCATTAGCAGATTTTATAACATAGTCATCCTTTGCATCGGGATAAAAATATGCTTTTACCCTGTATTTTTCATTTTTTGTTAATGTATAGAAATTATTGCAATATGCTGTATACACAAACTTTTCATCAGGTTGTAATATGATTTTGCGCCCTTGCTCATTAACTAACATTTGTGCTGTTGGAATATTTTTTAAGAGGTATTCAACTTTTAATGGGGCTTCTTTGCCGTCAAGTGAATATACCACAGGTTGAAATGTGGTATAGGGAGCATCATACACGGTAAATTCAACAGGCACACCTGCAGTGTTATGGACAATACAATATACAATTACATCGTCATTTTCATCATAGGATATTTTTGGGCTTACCAGTGTTACCGTAAGGTAGTCTCCACCTTCGGGATAAATAGCAATAGCGAGCAGGATGAAAACAACTATCAATCCAAATTTTTTCATATCATTATCTATCGTACAATGAGTATTATACCTTACTCATTTTATCGACTGTAATGTATATATTTGTTACCAAAATATGTGTTTTGACAGCACTTTTTGCATTATGGGCAAAAGTTTTGCTTTCATTGTACGGTCAAACGTGCATACGCCATTTTCTTCCTGAAACGTATCGGTAAACTGAGTATAGCAAAAACCCTGAATTTGAGGAAATTTTGCAAGTATAGCACAATGTTTCTGAAAACTTTCTTCTAAGGTTTTTGCCTCCGATTGATACATGCCAAAACCAAACCCACCCATTTCGCTTATGAAAAGTGGTACTTGTGTGTCGCCATAACCTTTTAAATACGGCGTTTGTATATTTTCTTTACCCAAAATCATGGATATAAAATTTGCCCACAGTGGTGCCTCGCGAACACCGGCAACAAGCCTTTTATAAAACTCTTCAATATCTTCAAATCGCTTCAGGTAATGGTGTATATCGGCAATATCGCTTTTTACATGATGAAATCCGCTGTTATCTATCACCAGGTATCCCGCAAAATCAGATTTTACCCTGGTATATAATGCAAGTAAATTATCGCGCACCCTTTTTGAAAAAAACATGGAATAAAGCCCCCAGCTTTCATTGTATAGCACAAGCGTAATTATTGAAGGATGCATACAATCGCGTTTCATAACCTCCTGAAGCTGTACATAGAGCCTTTTCATATTTTTGGGTAATGGGAGATAGTAACTGGGCATTTCTTCCCACACTAAAAATCCTAAAAGATCAGCCCAATATAAAAA
This sequence comes from Spirochaetota bacterium, assembly GCA_040756435.1. NCBI lineage: Bacteria > Pseudomonadati > Spirochaetota > Spirochaetota bacterium. Next base: position 21,740 of record JBFLZD010000049.1, read on the forward strand.
TTTTGGGTCTTCGATTTTCTGATGAATACGGCATCCATTAAAACCCATACTCTTCATGGTTTCAATATCAGTCCTGTACATGGAACTATCGCCAGGCCTATACAATCCTTCAGGATAATACCCCTGGTTAAGCAGTAAGCGCTGATAGAGATTTTTTTTATTTAACAGGATAGAACCGTTTTTAATTTCAATATCCCTTCTGCCATAATAACTATACACACAGTCAGCCTCTTTTGTCCCTTTTTTCAGGACTATCTGAAGTGGATGAAGTGCAGGATATTGAGGGCTCCAGGTGGTAAAAAGCGATTCGGGTACCTCAAATACTACCTGGCCTTTTTTAAAAACATCAAACATCACAATATCCCGATATGTCTTGATAGGCGTCTTTAATGCACTTTTTTTACCATGAACCTGTGAAGCATAGATTAACAACTCAACTCTGAAATCATTTGCAATATTCTCACTGGTTACCACATCAATAACAAAGCGGACATTACTTCCCATTCTTTGGCATGTAACTGAACCGATATATGATGACCCAACCTTTTCAATCCAGACATTCTGCCATATACCTGTTATGTTGGTATACCATACCATAAATGGTTTATTAAGGAAAGTCTGTTTACCCCGCACCTGCGATGGTGAAATGCTATCCTCAACCAATACAGCTAAATAATTTGTATCTTCAAAATGAGTAAAAAAACAAAAAGGCGTATATCCACCTTCATGGGAACCCAAAAGCTTACCATTGAGCCACACTGTAGCCTTATAATCACAGGCACCAAAATGAAGTATTCCAGTAGTAATATCTTCAATGGAAAATGAACAGAAATACCAGTAACGCTTATGCACTATTACCTTTTCCGGTGTTATTCCGCTTTGTTTATGAAATTCGTTATTTTTATCAGCTTCAAGAGGGAATGGGACTATAACAGGATATGATTCAAATTCATCAATAGTATACCATTGTTGTAGTATTTTTTGAACATTGGTCTTACTATACCATTGAAACATTTTCCCACGATTTTTTTTATCAGGCACTACCACCCACTGGCCATTGAGACTGTACGTTGGTAACCTTAATAAATCGGGTCTTGGAAAATGTTGTCTGTCATCTATACTATTAGGATTTTTCAATCGTAATAATACCGGAATCATAGCTATTATACCCTCTCTAATAATGTTAATATCTTTTGTGCAGCACGTATGCCATCAACTGCTGAACTTACAATCCCTCCGGCATAACCGGCACCTTCACCAACAGGAAATAACCCTTTACAATTAATTGACTGAAAACTTTCATCACGAACTATCCGTATGGGAGAAGATGTCCTTGTTTCTACACCCACTAAAATCCCCTCTTGTGTGGTAAAGCCTTTCATTCTGGATCCAAAGTGCATGATAGCTCTCTGTAATGGCTCCCTGATAAAATCAGGAAGAATTGCATTAAAATTACTGGCAATAATCCTTGGTTTATACGTACATACCGGCAATGAAGAATCAATCGAATTTTGCAAAAAAGATGTAATGCGCTGAGCAGGTGCACTAAATCCACCACCACCTGCTTGATATGCTGTTTCTTCTAATAAAATCTGAAAATTAATGCCATCAAAAATATCTTTAAAATCATCTTGCCTAATAGTGACCACCAGAGCAGCATTTGAACATGTGCCATCGCGTTTTGAATAACTCATCCCGTTCACACATAATCTGCCTTCCTGGGACGAAGAATTAATAATAAATCCACCCGGACACATGCAAAATGAATATACACCTCTGCCTGTTATATCTTTAAATGTTAGCTGATATTCTGCGCCATACAAACCATACCTTTTGTTTCCCCTACCATACTGAATTTCATCTATCAGCTCTCGTGGATGTTCAACGCGTACCCCTACCGCAAAGCCTTTTTTCTGTAAAGCTATACCTTTAGTATGCAACATCTGGTATACATCCCGCGCTGAATGTCCTGTAGCAAGGACCAGTATATCAGTTACTATCTCCACAGTATTATTAAAGTAACATCCCTGCAGTGTATCGTTATGTATGAGTATATCGGTAAGCTTTTTGCCAAACTGTATTGTGCAGTTTTTCTGTATTATATAATTGCGGATATTTTCAATGATGCCAATCAGCCTGTCAGTGCCAATATGCGGTTTAGCTTCATACACAATTGATGATGGTGCACCAAATTGTATCAGAAAATCATAAAATAGCTTAATCTCTCTTTTATCGATGCGTGTTGTCAATTTGCCATCAGAATACGTGCCAGCACCACCTTCACCAAACACAACATTGCTATTGACATCAAGGATCCCACTTTCACGAAGCCTTGCAACATCCCTGTGCCGCTGAGCAAGCATTTTACCCCTTTCATAGATATCCACGGCTATCCCAGCTTCAATCAGTGTCAGAGCACAGAACAACCCCGCAGGACCACATCCCACTATTGGTACCCGTTTATCGGTATTTACTTTTGGAATTGTTACAGGCTCTTCTTCTTTATAGGGAGTTGCTTTGCCTTTTGATATAAGTGTCGTTGCAACATGGTGTGGTAAATCCACACAGCATCGATAATGGTATACAGGCACCTTGCGGGCATCCAGCGATTTCCGCAAAATAGAATATGAAGTTATGTCACACCCACAAAAAAGCGATAGTTCCTTTGATAATGCTTCTTCTTTGAAATCTGGTGCTACTGATAATTCAACAATAACTTTCATATAACTCTTCACTATACAAATATATAAATTTGCCTATCCCATACTAAATCAAATATGCCATTGCAATATACAATGACATTTATTGACCTGATTAACAATTCAATATTGATTTATTAAAAAAAGATAGACATTTAACATTAATTATTCCTAAATGTGAAAATTTGAACAAAATATAATATATAGTGAACATCCCCGCCGCCTTCGGCGGCGGGGATGTTC
>JBFLZD010000050.1 GCA_040756435.1 Spirochaetota bacterium
GTAGCACCACCTTCCACAGTTCTTATAAGCAAATGAATATGATTATCCATAATCTGATAATTGATAAGTTCAAAAGGATATTTTGCCTGTGCCAGCATGATGCAGTATTCAAATAGTGCTTTGATAGAATCTTCTTCCATCAAATTCTTGCATTCAATGATGCGGCTGGTAACGTGATAAGTAATGTTTGGTGCAATAAAACGAGGTTTACGCATGGTAGTTCCTCCCAAAGTAAATATGGTAAAAAAACGCTTTTGTGTATATACAACGCAGGAAAGTGAAAAATAGTAAAAAAAGTGATAAAAATTTTGAAAAAAAAAGTAATTTTTGGTGTCAGAGCAAGGTTTCTAACAAAGAAAACAAAACATTGGAGCAAGTACAATGGTGTCAGAGCAATAGTGGTTGGGCACATGGGGAAATGAACCCCACAGTGTATATCGTCACTATACTATAAAATCAGGGTAAGTAAGTGTACTCTGTATCTATGTGGTGTCAGAGCAAATTATCTGTGAAACTCCCGTAAATAAAAGGAATCAGAGCATAAGAGTAAAACAAGCAAAAATAAGGGGAGAGGTATAATCATCAGTAACTATTGCCCCATAGGTGTCAGAGCATAATAATCTACCACGCCAATGTTATTTAAATAAAAGTGTGGTGTCAGAGCAATAATTCAATAAATGCTTGTACTATTTCATTTCCTGTAAATAATAAACATTTATGGATACTATTGTGCAGGATAAAATCTTCCTATTGTCGATTGTGTGTGGCATAATATTTGGTGTTATAGCAGCAATTGCAGCATTCGTCAATTCATATGAAGGTTACAGCCACTTCCCAGAAATTTCAAGGTCCAAAAGGATTCGTTTGTCACTATCCATAGCATTAGGTGCTTTTTGTGTAGTAGTTGCAGGTATGTTTGTTGCAATGTTTTTTTTCAGATAGTTCATTACAGAATTATATCATACAACTTTTAAAAATTGTTGATAATTTATTGTTGATTTTATTTTCTGTTCTGTGTTTTCGTGCTACATTGGTAATAACCAATTAGTGTAATGTAAGGTGATGGAGTTCGCCTTAAACCGCCTGGATCAGGCTGATAACTCCTGTAGTATATTTTCATTACTAACAGGAGGTATATATGGGCGGCAATTCAGAAAAACAGATTAACATAGCCAGCCATAAGTTAACCCAAACCCTGTATAATATTCTCAATCTTATAGGACAGATGGGCAGTGAGTATGAGCCATACAAGATTAAGCTTGAAGAGATAGCACAGCGTTATTCACAGGGAAAAATCCATTTAGCAGTATTAGGGCAATTTAAACGAGGTAAGAGTTCTTTATTGAATGCACTGTTAGGTAAAAAGCTTCTTCCCACTGCAGTCATCCCCTTAACCTCAGTCCCCACGTACATCAGGTACAGTGAACATCCGTATGTCCATGTAAGCTTTGAGGGCAATAAAGCTGGTGATACATTATCATCAAAAGATCCACAGGAAATTCAGCAATTTCTTTCAATGTATGTATCAGAAGAGTCCAATCCCAATAATTCATTGCACGTTGAAGGAGTGGAGTTATATTATGATGCAGAAATACTGAAAAAAGGTGTGGTGCTTATTGATACTCCCGGAATTGGTTCAACTCATCACCATAATACCGAAGCAACTCTCAACTTTCTTCCACAGTGTGATGCGGCACTTTTTTTAATGTCCGCTGATCCACCTATTACCGAGGTTGAACTGGATTTTTTAAAGCAGGTTGTTATCAGGGTTAATAAAATCTTTTTTATACTCAATAAGATTGATTATCTCAGTCAGGGCGAGCTTGAAGAAGTTCAACGATTTATTGCCCGTGTTATTCGTAATAAAGCTGGTATACAGGAAGATATTGCACTGTATCCGGTATCTGCAAAGCTAGGACTTGAGGCAAAGCTTTCAAATAACTCAGAGTTGCTTTTAAAAAGCAGGTTTAATTATCTTGAGGAGCATATTGTTAGTTTCATGTCGCAAAAGAAAGAAAAAGTATTGCAGGCCAGTATCCCTCGTAAAAGTTTTGAAATTCTTGTCGACTTAGAAATGCAATTAAGATTATCTTTAAAAGCTTTTACCATGCCTCAGGAAGAACTGGAACATAAACGTATACTGTTTGATAAAACCATAAAACAGGCAGAACTGCAAAAAACATTTTCAGGTGATATTCTTGCCGGTGAGCGCAAACGCCTGCTGGAACTTTTAGAAGAGCAGTCGGAAAATTTGCGACAAAAAGCGCGGCATTATCTGGAATCTGTTGCTAACAGTTGCCTTTATGAAAAAAATACCATTGATGAAAATGCCATAACACAGGCGCTTGCATTAGCCATACCAGGGTTTTTTGAACATGAGCTTGGCCAGATGTCGCGCTTTTTTGATGCTCATGTAGCACAGGTTATTGCAACTCATCAAAAGAGAGCAAGTGACATTATTGATTCAGTTAGGAAAGCTGCATCAGATTTATTTGATATTCCGTTTATTCCTCATGCGCCCATTACTGGTATGGAAGTTACTAAAGAACCGTACTGGGTAATGCATCAGTGGCGATATTCCTATATGGCTATACCTGAGGAACTTATTGATAAACTACTACCAAAGAGTGTGCGGATCAAGCGTATCAAAAAACGCATTGACCGACAGATTCATGCATTGGTTCTCAATAATGTAGAAAACCTACGGTGGGCAACAGTACAGAATTTGGATTCAACATTCCGTACCATCATGTTGAATATTGATGAGCAGTTTGCTCATGTTATAACTATTACCCGAAAAGCAATTGATGTGGCTATACAAAAGAAACAAACATACGCCAGTGAAGTTGCCGGGCAAATTACACATCTTGAACAATTGATTGCTGCACTGGTAGAACATAAAAAGCACATAGCGTTGTTTATCAAGGATTCTGAAACGGTGTAATACTGATGCACACCGTAATGGTTTATCATGTGGACGATAGCTCTTAGCATTCATCAATTGCCAGAAATGTTTTATCCTTCCATGATCATACTGCAGTAGCTTTTTACCAGCATTTCTACTTCTTTAGGCTGGACTATCAATTGCAAGCACCTTTTTTGCAAACTATTGCAAGCATTGTTTTCCGATTGTAAAAAGGGAATTCAGTATTCCGTTTAGAAGATATATTCAGATATTGTGCTTATTTCTTTTTTTATTAGCAAATAATGCTGATTTAAGAATAAAGTTTATCACAAAATAAAAAAATGTAGCCTCATATAACACATCCTTTAGAGTGTATGAAAGCAAAAAAATTAAAGGAGGCAGTGTGCAGATATACTTTTAGCAACGTAAAAGTATAGTTTATCTTATGTTATTAAATTACCTTTAGCTGTGACGGCTATTGGGTGGCAAGTTTCACTAATTCCGGGGGTGGTCCCCAGTAAAATTGACAACACGGGATGCCTTCTTCTAAATAAAATGAAAATGTGTAGCCACTAAAACGATAGTTATCGGTATTATCCTCACTGTCTAAGGCATCAAGATAATCATACAGATAATTCTCTACACAATATGCTATAATCTTAGCTAGTGACATCTTACAGACTTTGCGCACATCCATCACAAACTCATACTCATTTTCATACAAATACAGATGCACCCGCTTCCAGGTGTGGTACCGTTTCCTATACTGTAACCGTGTGTAGCTTTTTACAGGGATGTGTTTATACGACAGTACATAGTTTATGAAATTTATAATAAACGTATGAAGCGATAGTTTACGGATAGTGGCATTTTCTTGTAAAAGCTCTAAGTGTGCATAGGCAATGCAGGTAGTCGTTTCTATATTCATAAATTTCCTCCAAAGTATATATGACACAACAATACTATTATTGAAACAAATTTCAACTACTAAATGTATGTGGTAAAAAATAAAAAAACAAGTATTACGGGATTCCTTCAAGTAATTAGAATTGTAAATATATAAGTGAATAAAAAGTGTACATAATTTTGAGGAAAAATGTCTTTAATAAAAAAAGCTTTTTCTTTTGCACTTTTTTATAATGCTACCTGGACAAAAAAAAGTGCATAGTATAACAATGTAGTGGGATTGTTTTTTTACAGTGTAATAAGCAGCAAAAGCGGGAAAATAAGAAAATTGACTATGACAAAGAAGAATATTCGGAGTTATTGAAGCAGCCATCAAAGGACCAAAACACTGTTATATGAGGGATAGTGGAGATAGTCAGTGAGATGCCACAAAAAATTATAAAAAAACAAAACATTTGGTAATGGGACAGAATTTGCCTATCACAAGAAATTAGAGGGAATACTTGAATGTGATATTTATTTTGCCTATCCAAATTGTGCCTTGTAACGAGGAATTGCGGAAAATACAAACAGATTATATCGATATTTTTTGCCAGAGAAAAAAGTTTTTCTCTTTTAAATGATGAGGAAATTGAAAGTATAAATAAGATGATATGTATACGTCCAGGAAAGCCTAAAGAATGGAAATCTTTGTATGAGGTTTTAATGGTGTAGCTAAATGGTGCACTACTAACATGAATTTGTAAAGCATAAAAAATAAATAAAAATATTTTTATTGACAAATACAAATTAATATAAATATAATACAATATAATGTTTATACAAAATAGGAGATCAAAATATGAAATCACCCTATGCATCTAAACCATGGTTGAAACACTATGATCCAGGTGTGCCAGCAACAATACAATACCACCAGACCCCGCTGCATACGATGCTAGAAAACAGTGTCAATGAATTTCCGCATAACACAGCACTTATTTTTGAAGGTTACAGAGTTAGCTATGCTGAACTCTTTGACATGGTAAAGAAATTTGCCTCATTTCTTGATTCAATTGGCGTCAAAAAAGGGGATGTTGTTGCAATTCTGCTTCCCAATATGATTCAGACTGTAGTAGCCTACTATGCTACTATAACCATTGGGGGCATTGTTGCAATGTGTAATCCATTGTATAGTGACAGGGAGCTTGAATATCAGTTTAACGATTCGGGTGCAAAGGTTTTGGTATGCCTTGATCTATTAGCAAATAGAATGATTAAGCTTAGATCTGTCACCGGCATAAAGCATATCATTTATGCTTCTATTGGTGACTATCTCCCATTCCCCAAAAATATTCTTTTTCCTCTTGTGGCACGTAAAAACAATATGAAAGCAGATGTGTACCCCGCACCCGATGTGTGCCACTTTACCTATTGCCTTAAGGTGTCAAAGCCAAATCCTCCACAGGTAGAAATTAGCTTTGATGATGTTGTTGCCTATCAGTATACCGGTGGCACAACAGGTGTATCAAAGGGAGCTATCTTAACACACCGCAATTTAGGCTGTATGGTGCAGATGTATGAACAGTGGTTTAAAACCAACCGTGGCCAAGAGATTGCAATGGCTGCACCACCCATATTCCATGTGTTGGGTATGTCGGCTGCGATGAATCTTCCACTGTATATGGGATGGACCATAGTGCTCATACCAAAGCCACAGCCAGAAAATCTGCTTAAAGCCATACGACTGTATCGCCCAACCATGTCGCCGCTGGTGCCTACCATGTATGTGGGTATGCTGCAGCATCCTGATTTAAAGAAAACCGATATGACCTGCTTCAAGCTGTTAACATCAGGTGGTGCTTCATTACCGGTTGAAGTATTGCAGGAATTTAAAAAGCTTACCGGCGTTGAGATTAATGAAGGCTTTGGCATGACCGAAACCTCACCACAGACACATCTCAACCCGTACAAGGGGAAGAAAAAACCGGGAAGCATTGGCATCCCGTATCCTGATACCGATGTTAAAATCGTGGATCTTGAAACGGGAACAAAAGAGGTGCCGGTGGGCAAACCCGGTGAGATGCTTTTCCGCGGTCCACAGGTAACACAGGGGTATCATAATAAACCTGAAGAAACCAAAAAGGCTTTTACCATGGATGGATTTTTAAAATCCGGTGATATAGCGTATATGGATAAAGATGGATACTTCTTTGTTGTTGACCGCAAGAAGGACCTCATTATTTCAGGTGGATACAATATATATCCACGTGAAATTGAAGAAGTGCTGTATCAGCATGAAAAAGTTGCTAAATGCGCTGTTATAGGCATACCTGATACAAAACGTGGGGAGAACGTAAAAGCGTTTGTTGTTTTGAAAGAAGGTATGAGTGCAACCCCTGATGAGTTGCTTGATTTCTGTAAAGAGCGCCTGGCTAAATATAAATGGCCTGTTGAAATTGAAATCAGAAAGAGCTTGCCTGAATCCAATGTTGGCAAGATTCTTAAAAAGGAATTACGTACTGAAATAACAAAGAAGAAATAATTACTGTTTTTGAAACACACCGGCAAACCAGCCCTGGCTGGTTTGCCCATCGTTCAGGATGCAGTTATATTTTTTAAATGTTTCTATAACCTCATGGTGCCGTTCATCAATAATACCGCTGACAATACAATATCCCTGGGATTTAAGCATTGAACTGAATCTGGGGACACTGGCAATAATAAGTGCAGTCATGAGGTTTGCAGTAATGCAATCGTACATTCTTTCTGGTTTAAAGCTCTGTATATCGCAACACTGTACATTAATGGGAAATCTATTACCAATATTTTTACGAGCACATTCATAGGCCTGCACGCTTGCATCAAATGCATCAATATGTTTAACACCCATAACCGCAGCAGCTATCGCCAATATTCCTGTACCTGTGCCCGCATCAAGCATGCTGATTTCATCAAGCTTTTTTGCAATTCCAGTGTGCAATGTTTCGGCAAGTAACGCTAAACACATATACGTGGTGGGATGTTTGCCATTGCCAAATGCGTGTATATATGGCAAACTGAATTCATAGCGGGTAACTGGCTCATGTAACGCCTGTACAAAATCAATGGCAATGGTATTTTCTGAAACATGTATCTTAGCTTTATCACTACCATAGACTGCTTGAGGAACTATCGCCTCAAATTCTTCTCTTATTACTTCAAAATAGGATAGTGTGCTAAATCCAGTTGTGCGCTTATCAAAAAAAGGAAACATTGTAAACCCTAATTTGTAATTTTATTATATCTATATTAATGAATACAATACCAATTATCAACACTTTTATGCGATAGTTACTAACAATTTAACCCACCGGAAGTGTAATGGTGAATGTTGTTCCTTTCCCAACTTCACTCTCTACATTAATTGTTCCATCGTGTTGGCGGATAATTCCAAACACCACGGCAAGCCCAAGGCCCGTGCCCTTGCCCTGTGGCTTGGTTGTGAAAAAGGGATCAAAGATTTTATTAATATTTTCTTCAGATATTCCGCAACCGGTATCGGCAACCTTTATGATGACCGCATTATTTGCATTATCATACTGTGTAGAAACGGTTATTGTACCACCATCAGGCATGGCATGAGCAGCATTTTCGGCTAAGTTATTTATTACCGAACGCATGTGATTGCTGTCAAGCATCATAAGTGGCACGGCAGTATCAAGATGACGTACAATAGTTATAGATCTAAAACTCATATGATTTTGCAATATTGAAAGCGCAGAATCAATGATTTCGTTAATATTTGCTAAAGCTTTTTCTGATTTTGTTTCACGAGCAAAGTTGAGTAAACCTTTTACTATTTCTCTACAGCGCAACGTTTCTTTGATGATGATGTGTAAATCTTCTTCAAAATCGCTGTCCTTTAGATCTTCTAAAAGCAGGCTGGCGTATGACAATACTCCTGTAAGGGGGTTGTTTATCTCATGGGCAATGCCTGATGCCATTCTGCCAAGGGAAGCAAGTTTTTCAGATTGAATAAGCGCATTTTTTGTGTCCATTAGATCCTTATACGATTGCTGCAGTTGTTGTGCAGTGGCTTTGAGCGAGTCGATGGTATAGGGTAAGCACATCTCACTTTCGGCCATGCCCATATAGATAGCAATCGCGTGATCCACACAGGTATCATATCCACAAGCTCCGCAATTAAGCTCATCCTCAGGCTTGTATTTTCCTAACCGTTCCAAAATTGATTGTACCGCTTCACGGGTTGGTCTGGGAAAACGCTTGTCGTTTTCATTAAAATGGATTTTGCATTGCAGATTGCCATATTGTTCAATATATTTTTGCCATTCTTCTTCATTGAAGTGAGTATATCTTTTTTTCACGTAGTTGCTAAGGAGTGCACGTCGTGAAAAATGATTCATAGTGGTTGTCATACCAGGGCCCATAATGCAGCCATTGCAACATAGGATTTCCATTAATTTTATATTGTGTGGATTTTCTTCAAATTCTTTAAGGGTGTGAACAAACTGTTTGGTACCATCAGTTGCAAAAATGTTATTTTCCAGTAAATCCTCATTCATGTCAGCTGCCTGTAACATTCCACGCCCCAAAGGAAAAAGCATCCCCTTGCCTGAATGAGGAGGGTCAAAATCAGATGGATGAACTTCGGATGGATGGATTGCGTATGAATCAAACAATTCTCGCAATTCAGCAAATGTTAATGCTTCGGTAATTATTTTCCTAATATCAGGCCTTGATGCTTCGCCTTTTTTTGCCAGGCATGGTCCAATAAAGACCACGGGGATATCATTGCCATGGATTTTTTTTATAACTTCACCCATTGCAACCATTGGGGAAGGTATGGATGGAAGATATGCAATAAGCTTTGGATGGTATTTTTCTATATAATTGACTATCGCAGGACAGGAAGTTGATATGTATGTATTATCAGGATTATTGTATACTAAGTGTCGGAACATCATTGCAACAATATCTGCACCAAAAGCAACTTCATACACGTAAGTAAAACCCAAATTTCGCAGCATCCCTACAAATACGGTATGGTCAATATCATAAAACTCTGCAGCAAAACTGGGAGCCACACAGGCTGCAACAGGTTTACTTGATGCAAGTAAGTATAAAACGGTGTCTTTGGAATTATGTACCTTTTTTGCCTTCTGCGTGCATACCTTAACACAATTGCCGCAGCCAATACAACGATCGTAAATAACTTCAGCCTGACCGTTATAAATACGTATTGCCTTTGCGGGACATTCACGCACACAGGTATAACAAACCCTGCACTTTTCTTTGATTGTTTGTACTAATGGTATTTCCATGTTATACGCACTTAGATAGACTGCAGAAAAAAAGATAGCACATAATTAATTCTTATAAAATTAATTATGTGCGATAGTTACTGGTAAGCAGCCTATACTGGAAATGAAAGCATTGCTCCGCAATTTCTGCATTTTCGTGCGCCGCGAAACTGTACGCGTCCACATTCACTGCATGAAAATAATTTTTCCTCAGTTTTTATCCATTCCGTGGTACCCAGTGCTTTCCAACTGGGGACAGCTCGTAACATCTGGTGCTTAGCTTCTTCAAAAGGGAAAGAGTTGATGGTGTCACAGGGGAAATCGGCGCACTGATAGCATCCCTCTACTTGTTTTGCAGTAGCACAGCTTTTAATGGAGCACACTTTGCAAAAGTCAAAAACGGTATCCGAAAGGCAGCCGTGGCAGTGTAATTTTTCAGCAGGAACTCCATATACTCTGGATAATTTCTCTTTGAGGATAGAATCGTCATGTATTGTTGCATAATGAATGCCACATACACCGCAGTACAACCCGCATGGTGATAAAAGTTCTTTGTTCATGGCAAAGCTCCTTATAATTGGGAAGATGATTATATCGTACCTTGTATAGGAACAGTTGGCAAGGATTATATCATGAATATCTTAACAAATAAAATTTTATAAAAAAATCTTGACATTGAACCTCCCGTGTACTACTTTGGTTGGTGGTAATACCACCAACCATATCGAGGTATTATGTACTTAGAACCCTTAAAAACCGATAGTCTGGTAGAAGCGTTTGTAAAACGCTTTGAGGAACTCATTATATCAGGCAAACTCACTATTGGTCAAAAAATACCATCCGAGCGAGAGCTTGCAAAACAACTTGGTGTAAGCCGCCCTGTTGTCCATGAAGGACTTATTATCTTAGAGCAAAAAGGACTTGTGACAATACGGCCACGCCATGGGGTAACCGTCAATGACTATCGCCGGCAGGGTTCGCTTGCCATTTTGCAATCTCTTGTTTCGTATGCTACTGGTCAGCTTGAGCCACATATCTTAGAAAGCTTGCTTGCCACCCGCACGCTCATTGAGCTTGAAACAGTAAAACTTGCAGCACAACACAGAACACAACACCAGCTTGATGAATTCAGGGCGATAGTTACTGAGGAAGAATCGCTTACGCACACACAGACGCAGGCAATAGTGGATGTTGATTTTAAATTTCACCATCTCATTGCACTGGCAAGCGGTAATGTGGTGTATCCGTTACTCCTGAATTCATTCCGCCAGGTGTATACCAACCTTACGTATCAGTTCTTTCTTGATATCAGTGTTGTTGATTTTGTTTTTACACACCATCAAAAACTTGTAGGAGCTATTGCCCAAAAAGATAGCAAAAAAGCAGTACAGATAATGTCGTCATTGCTTGATCATGGGCAGCGTCATCTAAAAACATTTATACAAAAGCAACAATTAAAGGAGGCACTATGAGCCAGACATCACCTAAGGCACAATTAAAACAGCCAAAAAATTTATCACCTCGTATTCAGTGGCTTCGTGATTATTACTTTAAGGGTGCAGAAAGGAAATGGAATAATGAGTATAAATGCTTTACCACAGGAACACCGTGGGATGCACAATTTAACGAAATGACATTTTACATTGTACCTGAAACCTACACGCTGATGCAAACCATGTATCAGTCATTCAGAATGGCAGCATATAAGGTAGATGTACCCAAAGACTTTTATTCATGGAGCATCCCTGAGCGGCGCGCGTGGTTTAATAAAGAAGTAATGGTTAACTACCTACCACATGAAATTTTACCGGGCGATTTGATTGCTGGTGCACGGTTTAATATACAGACATCGTTTTGCCTTACCAAAAGTGAGATGAAAAAGCGTACTCGAATGGTGATGGGAAAAAACGGTGCACGTGCAAAGATGAAATGGTTTCATGACCACGGGTTTGGTAACGCGGGTGCAACCAGCGGCCATCTGATTCCTGATTATCAAAAAGTATTACAGAAAGGATTTAAAGGGATTTATTCTGAAATTGAAGGCTTTTATAATGAACTATCGCCCAAAGAAAGAAAAGGCAAAAAAGGCGCAGTGCTTCGTGCCATGATGACAGCAGCTACCATGCCCCGTGATGTTGCTCTGCAGTATGCCAAAGAATGCAGGCAGCGTGCACAGGAAGAATCTAACGCTTCACGCAGGGAAGAACTTTTACAGATGGCTACAAATTTAGAGCGTGTACCGTGGGAACCTGCAACTACCTTCTGGGAAGCTGTACAGGCGTTGTGGCTTACTCACATGCTTGTCATGAGCGATGAAAATTATCCTGGACCCGGTGTGTCATTTGGTCGCATTGACCAGTATCTGTATCCGTACTGGCAGTACTCTCTGACAAAGGGGATGGACCGCGAATTTGGCAAAGAGATATTAAAATGCTTTTTTATACACGCTAACACAGCATACGATGCCATGGTACGCACGGGGAATAACGGTATCACATCCGGTTATGGCCAACTCATAACGCTTGCCGGCTTAGGTAAAGATGGCAATGATAGGGCAAATGATCTTACCTTTGCATTCCTTGAAGTCATTGATGAGATGTCGCCTATCTTAGAGCCAAAACCCAATATCAGGCTCCATCAAAAAAGCCCCGATGCACTACTTGATAAAGTTGTGGATATGATTGCTTCATGCCAGGGCGCACCATTTTTACTCAACTTTGATGAGCGTTCAATGGCAGGGATGATACGTGAGGCAAAGAAAGCTGGTATACAGCATTTAATAAACGAAAATAATGTGTACGATTATGCACCTGTTGGGTGCCTGGAAAATACCATGGTTGGCAATGACCGCTCGGGCACAGTGGATAATAATTTAAACCTGGCAAAGGCAATTGAGCTTGCATTAAACAATGGGAAGGATTTTTTCCCGTTTACTGACCCGGTAACCGGTAAAGTGGAACCAGTAAAACAGATTGGACCAAAAACAGGTGATCCCCGTACATTCAAAACCTTTGATGAGTTCTGGAAAGCATATGAGGTGCAGACAAGGTTTATCATAAAAAAGATTGTGGAACTGTATGAAGAATCTGAACGTATACGTGCACAGTACCATCCAACCCCATATTTATCATGCCTGGTAAAAGGCTGTGCTGAGACGGGCAAAGATATTACCCAGGGTGCTGCAGAAATAAGCTTTACCACGCTTGAAGCGGTAACCTATGCAACAACGGTGGATTCGCTTCTTGCTATTAAATATATGGTGTATGACAAAAAAGTTTGTACCATGGATGAACTAATCAGGGCACTGATGGCAAACTGGGAAGGCTATGAATATTTACAATCAATTGCAAAGAATAGAGCACCAAAATACGGACGTGATGATGACGAAGCTGATGCCATGGGACGTAAGGTTATGGAGCTATGGACTGAAGAAACCTGGAAACATAAAACACAATCAACAGGCAGGCAGTTTAGACCCGGTATGCTTTCATGGAATTACTGGGTAGGTGATGGATATATATTGCCTGCAACTCCTGATGGCAGGAAAAAGGGTCAGTTTTTATCAAATGCAATATGCCCGGTTAACGGTGCTGACATCAATGGTCCCACAGCCAATGCAAATTCTGTTGGCAAGGTATTGGGTGGCAAGGACAACCCTGGTGATTTTAAAGGATATGGTAACCTTCTTCCTAACGGTGCAAGCCATACTATCACATTTAATCCTTCAATATTAAAAGACCCTGAGCACAGGGAGAAGTTCAAAGCGTTTTTACGCGGGTATGCAATTAACGGTGGTACTGCATTGCAGATTAATATGCTTGATCCAGATATGCTGCGCGAAGCACAAAAACATCCACAGGATTATCGGCACCTGCTTGTCAGAGTAACCGGATATAACGCATACTTTGTTTCCATAGGTAAGGAATTACAGGATGAGGTTATTGCTCGCGTTTCGCATAACAGGTTTTAGGAGATAGTTATGACTATTGATTCCACTGGCATAGTACTTGAAATACAGCGCATGTCTACTGAGGATGGCCCGGGTATACGCTCTACGGTGTTTATGAAAGGCTGCCCCCTCAAATGTGTGTGGTGCCACAATCCTGAAAGTATACATCCAAAACCCCAGGTGCAATGGATTGGTGCTCGATGCATTGGATGTAAAACGTGCGTGCAAGAATGTCCCAATGGAGCACTGACATTTGATGATGGCATACATATTAATCGCAATGTGTGTAAAGGATGTGGTAGGTGTACTGAAGTATGTCCGTCAACTGCCATGGAGCTTTTAGGAAAACGGTGGAGTGCTGATTCACTGGTACAGGAGCTTTTAAAAGACAGTGCATATTTTGGCACTTCGGGTGGTGGTATTACCATTTCAGGTGGCGAAAGCACCTTCCAGGCTCATTTTGTAAAAAAGGTACTGGTGGAACTAAAACATCATGGCATTCACACTGCAATTGACACCTGTGGGATATGCAACCAGCATACGCTTGATATGTTGCTACCCCATGTTGACCTGGTATTGTATGACATAAAAGAGATGGATCCTGCTAAACACCAGGAGTTTACTGGCAAGTCAAATTATAGAGTTCTTAGCAATATTAGATATATTCTTTCATTTATGAAAGAGCATCTTTTCCCACGTGAGGTGTGGATACGCACACCGCTTATTCCGGGGAAAACAGCCCGTGATGAAAATATCGTGGCTATAGCTCATGAAATAAATGAATTGCTATCTATTAATCCAAAAGCTATTACCCGCTGGGATTTATGTGCATTTAATAATCTATGCAAGGACAAGTATACACGCTTGGGGTTACAGTGGGAACTGGCACACACGCCACTTTTAACAAAAGAAGAGCTTGATCATTTTGGAACGATAGCAAAGCAGCATTGCAGTAATGCGGCAATTGTAAAAACAAGCGGTTCAACACGTATAGAAGATGATGAAGCGCCGCTAGTAAAACCAAAGAAAAAGTTAGGATGCTGATAGATAGTATATATGGAGGTATATATATGAAAACAAGAAAATCATTTACCATTGATGAAATTGCAAGCATAAGGCCAAATGAAAAAATTGCACTTGTTGCAACAATAAATGATGAAGGGTTGCCGCATATAACGTTACTTACATCATTACTGGCACTGGATGATACACACATGGCACTGGGTGAATTTTCAAAAGGTGTAAGCAAAGAATATATAAAGAAAAATAATAACATAGGTTTTTGCATACTTACTATGGCTATGGATATGTGGCGCGGGAAGGCACGCTATACGCACAGTGCCAAGGAAGGTCCTGAGTATGAAATGTTCAATGAGTTTCCTATGTTCAGGTACAATACATACTTTGGTATCAATACTGTGCATTATTTTGATTTAATTGAGGCAAATGAAAAGGAACGCTTGCCTTTAGCAGCTATTGCCAAATCTGTTGTTGCTACTCTTTGTTCAAAATGGGCTGCAAAACAGAAAAAAGCTGAAAAGCCGCTAGATACACCAGGCTTTGAACTTTTTAACAGGCTGGATGCGCTTAAATTTGCTGCATGGATTGACAGTGATGGTTTCCCTAAAATAGTGCCGGTATTGCAGGCAAAGGCCAGCGACCCCAGTACTATAGTCTTCTCACCCTTAGCTTACCGTGATGAATTGTTGCAGTTAAAGGAAGGCACCCCGGTTGCTGTCTATGCTCTGACAGTGAAGATGGAAAATATTCTTACTCGTGGCATATTTAAGGGCTACAGGCGATATGCAGGTTTTAAGCTTGGTATGTGTGATATCAACTGGGTATATAATTCCATGCCACCGGTGCATGGCCAGATATATCCACAAATTCCACTTGAAGCGGTGAAGGATTTCTAAGACAGGTAATACGGTATATTCATTTCTTCTTTATCTTTTTATTCATCTCTTTAATGATGACATCTTTCAGTACGTACGCTTCTGCTGCATGATCAGAATCTATTTCTATGGCTTTGTTGCAATCATTCAGTGCTTTTGAATACTGCTTTTCATCAAAGTATACTTCAGCTCTATCTATCCAGTATCCAATTGATGCGGGGTTGATTTCTATTGCTTTATTATAATCCATTATTGCCTTATCATTATTACTTTTTATTGCATACCAGATATAACCGCGCCAAGAATATGCTTCAGCTTCATTGGGATTAAGGGCAATGGCCTTGTTTAAATCTTCCATGGCCTTATCATATTCTTTTTTAAAAACATACAACTCGCCACGTTCAATGTAATATGATGCTATCTCTGGATTAAGCTCTATTGCTTTATCAAGATCTTCATTGGCACAATCATACTGTGGTTTAGCAAATTTATAAGCAATGGCTCTATTATAGTAAGCTGCGGCATATTCCGGATTTAACTCAATTGCCTTATCGTAATCGCGCATTGCATTGTCATAATTTCCTTTCCTGTAATAAGCAATACCACGATAAAGGTATGCACAGGCATATTCAGGATTATGTGCGATAGTTCTGTTAAAAAATTCAATTGCCATGCTATATTTACCATTATTGTAATATTCAATACCACGTTTAAAATTCTCAAATGCTTTTTGATCAATCCCTGATGGGATAGCATTGATATTATCATCATTGCCCTGCCAGTCCCTTTTTATCATAACATTGCTACTTGCAATTATCTTCCCGGTCACAATATCAATAGCCCGAACATTGACCTCTATTTGACTGCCGGTTATATAGGTAAATGATCCTGTAACAATAACATTAACAGCCGCCAATTTTCCTAACTGCCTGGCGCTATCAGTATCAATAATTCCAGACATCTGCAATGCGTGTTCATTTAAAATTGCTTCAAGCTTATTACGCTCAACAACTGTAACATTTTTATTAACAGCAAAAAAAGTAATAATGCGTTCCTGAATTATAGAAGAAGCTGGTTGAGACTTGCCATTAGTACATGAAAATTCAATAACAGCAATAGTTTTATTTTGTAATTGTTGGCCAATACTTAACACCATGTCCTGAAGACTTTCCTGTGCAAATATTGGGTTAGATAAAAAAAAGAATACAAAGACAATCACTACAGTTTTCACTATTTTCATAGAACATCCTTCAAAGTGTTATTGATGATATTTAGTATACTATTCATTGAAATGATAACAAAATTTTCAATAATTATTCCTAAATGTGGAAATTTGAATAAAATATAAAATAGTGTACACCCGGGGCCGTCTCAAAAAGAAACGGTAGGGCATGCAATGGCGTGAGCGCAATGTCATTGCGAACGAAGTGAAGCAATCTCAATGCCCCTCAAAAGCAAGATTGCTTCGTCACTTCGTTCCTCGCAATGACAGGAAGGCAAAAGTCATTGCAAAGAGGTGTCTTTTGGGACACCCACGGTGTACACTATATTCATTATGAAATTTTTAAGGAATTATTGCTACAAAATTTTTATAATTTTTGCATTAATACCATCTTTATAAATAAGAAAAATGCAATTATTAAAGCAAAAAAAGATCTAGTCATATAGAACATTTTTCTGCTTTTACTCTAAAAGCGAATCCCTTAAACAGCCATTTCCCTATAAGCAAAGTAGTTCCCTTATGATGAAGGGAAGAAGAATATAAACATAAAACAAGTATTTATGTATAATAATTTCACCAGGCCGTGAATGTTACTCGCTTGAACTATTTTTTATTTGACAACCATATATTTATACCTTATATTACTTATAAATACCATAAAACTATTCCTTCATTCACCCACAGATAGAAAGTAAAATAAATCACGAGGGTAGCCATGAAAACAATAAACACATGTTTACTATTGATTTTTTCTTTAATGCTATTAATACCATTAGGCTGCAGCAATGACAATAATACTGCAATTGTGGTAATCAATTTAGGATTGACTCAACAGGCACATCATTTTCCATTTTTTGATAAAATTCTACATTTTTTGATGTCACCTGTATATGCAGCACCACCAACAAATATAAGTGATATAACTGTTACTATTACAGCTTCAGATTTTTCACCTATTACAAAAAACTATTCACCGCCGTTTGGTGTTTTTAAAATAGAAGTTCCTTCAGGAATACAGCGTACCATAGAAGTTTTAGCTAATACTCCTTCAGCCACTCTGCGTGGTGTTGCCATTGTTGATCTAGAACCAGGAGAGCAGTCAGTAGATATATACATGCATTTATATCAGACAAAAATTATAATACCTGATTATAATAATTATAGGCTTGTTCAGATTGATGATATGGATGGGAGCGGGTTTATTGCAATAAATGCTGGCAGTATCGGATTTAGCGGAACCTTTGCACCCTATGATGTGGATTTTGATGATATTGGGAGAATATATATTGCCAATTATGCTTCAGGTTATGAAAATATTATTCGCATTAATGATGCCACTTCATCATCATCTGTAGTAATAAATACTGCTGACTTTGAAATTAGTACTGTTGCAGTTGATAGAATAAGAAATTATATATATTTTGCTGATTGGCAAACATTATACAGATGTAACCTTGATGGGAGTAATTTAAAGCAAGATTTTGATACTGGCAGCATGACCTATTTTGAAGCTATTTCAGTTGATGATAATGGCAATCTATTCATATCATGTTACTATCCATCTGATTATTCTATTGTTAAGTTTAATCCAAACATAGGAAATGGTCAAATAATTGCACATTCCCCTTTGGTAAGCTATAAATATTGGGATGTTATTTTCAAAAATGCTCAATGCATTGCTGCATACGATGATACGAGTGGTTTAAATGATGCTATAGTAATTCTTAATACATCAAACTTAACTATTGTAAACCAATATGGAACAGGAACAACAAACTCAAATCCATTGCCCGGTCAGTTCTGGGGCCCACGCAGATTTGTTGCCATATTGAATGAAAATTTTTATCTAATTGATGAAGGTGTGGGGGATAATCTTGTTTCATTTTCCAATCTAAATTTTGAAAATTGGCAACGATATGCTGACAGCTTTACTTTTTTTTCATATTGTTAATGTGTGAATATAATTTTTTATACATCCGGCATTTCAGGTACAGGACGCCTGATAACAGGTATTGCTATTTATAATGCATTACAGCGCAGAAATATTGATTGTACCTTTACAATGATAACTCATAGTACCTCTGGATGCCTTGCAGAAGAATTAGGCATTGAACATGTGTACCTGCCTCTTGAAAATGAAGCTCAACTTTCAAAAAAGCATTATCATACTTCACTATTATATCATACACTTTCAGTACTTAAACCTGATGTTTTAATTGTGTATTTACAATGGTTTACTGTCTGTGAATTTTTGGATGAGTTACCATGCAAAAAGATATTTTTAGTACGTCAGATTGATAAACGATTTTTTAATATTGAAACACCAGAAAACTATTATGAATTTAATCCACGACAGTATTCATCTATTATTTCCATTGAACC
The DNA here is from genome assembly GCA_040756435.1 of Spirochaetota bacterium. NCBI lineage: Bacteria > Pseudomonadati > Spirochaetota > Spirochaetota bacterium. Next base: position 18,542 of record JBFLZD010000050.1, read on the forward strand.
ATATGATCATCCTTTTGAGGTAATGCACATCAATCCAATAATAATCAAAAATCCTGATGAAATTTTACCAGCTCATAGTGCCAAACAAAAACTAAATGTACCAGATGATAAACCCGTTTGCTGTATATCGATAAGCGGATATGAATCAGAATCCGAAATATATAATAAGTATTATGATGAAAATATACGAAAGAAATATTATTGTATCACTTCAAGTAATTATAATACTGATTTGCTTTTTCCCATTGTTGACTATTTCAATGCCTTTGATCTTGTTATATGTGGTGCAGGATATAACTCATTCTGGGAAACAAGATTTTTTAACAAGAAAGCAATAACAATACCATTTAAACGAGTTTTTGAGGATCAGTTTTATAGAGTTAATAATTTTTCAGAATTTACTTTTTCAACAAATGGTGCCGACCAGTTTGTTGATATTATATTGTATATTTGATAATTAATATAAATTAAGAAAATCACAAATTGCTTTCTTATTCCTTTTTTCTTTTTATCACATTTATACTATCACAATTTTCATTCTTTCATCATAAAAATTAATCACCAATTATTCCTAAATGTGGAAATTTGAACAAAATATAAAATAGTGTACACTCGGGGCCGTCTCAAAAGAAACGGTAGGGCATGCAATGGCGTGAGCGCAATGTCATTGCGAACGAAGTGAAGCAATCTCAATGCCCCTCAAAAGCAAGATTGCTTCGTCACTTCGTTCCTCGCAATGACAGGAAGGCAAAAGTCATTGCAAAGAGGTGTCTTTTGGGACACCCACGGTGTACACTATATTCATTATGAAATTTTTAAGGAATTATTACTGAAAATTAATTATTGACATTATATATGCAAAGAATAAAATGTACCAAATGGTCAGTACAGGTTGTTTAGTATGGCAACAAAAGGTGTATCAACAAAGCAAACAATAATTAACCACATCATTGAGCATGTTCACCTCAATGGTTTTTTTGAAACAAGCCTCAGCGATATTATAGCTATTACTGGAGTTAAAAAAGGGAATTTATATTTCCATTTTAAAAATAAAGAAGAACTAATTTTAGAAGTACTCAAAGAAGCACATCGGCAGTATCAGGAATATCTTGCGTCATATACTGAAAAGGTTTCAGATCCTTTACAAAAAATTGAAACAATGCTTGATGCAGTATCGTCATACCATAGAAAACGAAAATTCAAAGGTGGGTGTATCTTTGGGAATATCGCAATGGAAATGTCTGATAAAAATACAGACTATCGAGGATTCATCCATGATGTTTTTCAGCAGTGGATTAACTGGACTGCAACACAGTTAAAGACTGCTGTAGATAATGGGCAATTATCTGCCAGCACACCAGTACAGGAACTATCGCACCATATTATTGCTGCACTTGAGGGGGGAATACTTTTGTCAAAAGTGACAAAAAATCCTGATGACCTGAATGCTGCTATTCGTGGTTTAAAAGAGTTATTGCATTACTATAAAATCAATAAAGGTTCAAAACGGGGGAATAATGCTGTCAAAACAGGAAATAATAGATAAGGCAACACAACTGCAATTTGATGATATTGGGTTTGCAACAGCAGAGCCCTTTGATGAACATAAGCGGTTTTTAACAAAGATACCTGACAATTTTACGTGGGCAAGCGTGTTTGGCTTGCCACTTGAAGAGGGATGCAATCCTCAAAGCATACTTCCGCAGGCAAAGACCATTATTGTGCTCATTGAAAACTATTTTAAATTTTCGTTTCCTAAATCAATGGAACCTTACTTTGGACGTTGCTATATGGATGATGATCGTGTAACTAAGGATGGGTTGACCGTCAGAATACGACAGTTTGTATCCTTCCTGCGTGAACATGGTCTTCAGGCAAAAGTGACATTTTCCATTCCACAAAAGGCTGCTGCAGCCAGGGCAGGTATTGGAAATTTTGGTAAAAACTGTTTGCTGTATGCTAAAAGCGCAGCATGTGGCAGCTCGTGGATAAGCCCTGTTACTATTATTGTAGATAGGGAGTTTGAGGCAGATGAACCAGCTACCGGTATTGGATGCCCACAATGGTGCCGTAATGCCTGTGTTGCTGCATGCCCCACACGAGCGTTAAAAGGCAACTGTACTATTGACTCAAAGCAATGTATTTCATTTCTGACATATTTTGGGCAGGGTATTACTCCGCGGGAGCTTCGAGAACCAATGGGCACGTATATATATGGTTGCGACCGTTGCCAGGAGGTGTGTCCCAGGAACAGAGCATGGATGGCACAGGTGCTGCCACTAAATCCGCGTGTAGCAGCAAAAGAGCAGTACTTTGATATTGTAAAGCTTTTGTATATGGATGAAGACTATTACCAGCATTTTATTCAGCCTCACATGTTTTATATGCCTGTGGGTGATTTGTGGCGCTGGAAGATGAATGTAGCACGTGCCATGGGAAACAGCTTAAACATGGACTATGTCCCCCAGCTGATCAAAGCGTTTGAAGAAAATACTGACGAAAGGGTGCGCGGTATGATTGCGTGGGCTTTGAGCAAATTAGGCGGGGTAGAAGCAAAACATGCCCTCCTGAAGTGGAGAAACAGTGCTACAGCAGCAGTAAAAGAAGAGATTGAAATGGCATTACAGTTTTTTTAAATTTAACTAATGGTAAAAAAATGAATACGGTTAATCCAACAGATGAGCAGATTGCGCTTATTACAAATAAATACAATGACACACCATTTGTCATGGTAAATCTTTTAAAATTTAAATGCGATAGCTCTGGGAAAAAGAGTCAGCACTTATATCATCAATATACAAGGAAAGTATTACCACTTATTAAGTCAATTGGTGCTCGTGTTGTGTTTTATGGTGCAATGAAGGATATTTTCATAGGTACTGCGGATGAAATATGGGATGAAGTACTTTGTGTTTATTATCCATCAGGGAAATTATTTTTACATATGATTGCTCAGGAAGAATACCAGAATGCAAATAAGCTTCGTGAGGAAGCACTGGAAAAATGTATATTGATGATATCTGATATGGCTTCAATGTGATGATGAATGCTAAATTAGCCGTATAGCCGGGTGCTGGTGTGTCTTGCAATTTGAAGAGATGATGGCTATGCCATATGCAATGGTTGCCGCATAAGCTTTGAGCAAGATTATGGAGTACATTCTTCTGTCCCTATACTACCATGGTGGATGCTATGAGTGAGGATGTAATAGTAAAACGCAATCCCGCATCACTTTCAATTGTTCTAAACAGGCCACAGGCAATAAATAGCTTAACTCTTCCAATGATAGAAACCGTTACCCGCGCATTACAAAAGGCAGCTAACGATGATTCACTATTTTTTATTATAGTATACGGCAATGGCACTAAAGGGTTTTGCGCGGGTGGTGATATAAAGAAGCTGTATCAGGCCTCGGTTAGTGGCGATAGTAACTACATAAAAGAGTTTTATACCAAAGAATATGCGCTGGATTACCTGATACATAGCTATCCAAAACCTGTCATAGTGTTTGCACACGGTATTACGATGGGTGGTGGCATGGGAATTGCAGCAGGCGCAACGCGTGTTGTGGTGACAGAGCATACTGTTATGGCAATGCCCGAAGGGCGCATTGGCTTTTTTCCTGATGTAGGGTCAACGGGATGGCTTTTTACAAAATGTAAAAAAGGCTATCCACACTATTTAGCACTCACTGGCGATACGCTTGTAGGTAGTGAATGCGTGCATGTGGGATTGGCACAGTATCAGGTACTATCGCACACATTAACCGACTTGATTGAAAAGCTTGAAACGGTAGTGCCCTATACAGCCAATGTGCTGAACATGCTTGATGTAGTGATAAAAAACTATTCAATACCGGCACACAGTGACAATGCATATAAAGACAGATGGGTTGCACGGTATTTTGACAATAAACCGCTTAACAGGATTTTGCATTCACTGACACAATGTAAAAATGAACAATATTTATGTAATGGCGTTTTTACACGCGTTGCAGAGCGTTCACCCACATCACTTGTCATGACTGATCTTTTGCTGAAAGCAAATCAAGGCAAGCCCCTTGATGAAGTATTTGCACGCGAACTAAAAGCTGCAATGTTTATGACGCTGCACCATGATTACCGTGAAGGGGTCAGAGCCAGGTTACTAGACAAGGATAATGCACCGCGATGGAAGCCATCTACAATAGAGGATGTTGATGTTGGCAAGCTTTGGGAAGTGATAGATGCCTAAAACGTAGCAATCACGTTACTCAATGTTTTAATCATGGTTTGAATATTATCCATGGATACACGTTGCAGGTTATCTTTTGGGCTATGCAATCCACTTACACCATCCTTTTCATTTGCAAAGCCAACAGTAATGGCAGGGATGCCTTTGCGCATAAACATGATGGAATCATCGGTAAGTTTTGGCAATGTGCCAATATTCTTTTTTGTTACCAAAATATATGCTTTTGCAAGCTTTTCAATCAGGTTGCTATCGGCCCTGTAAAATGAAAGCATAACCCCTGCTTTGTGCCAGTACACCATATTTCCAGGCTCACCAACAAGTTCTAAATTTATGACCGATAGTTCCTGCGTTCTTTTTCTTGAGAGAAGACTTTTAACATAGTAGTTTGCTCCCTGCAGGTTAATCTCCTCGCCAGTAGTAAATACAATCTCCACATTTACAGTATTGTTCACTGCACCATGCTTAATAGTATGAGCAAGCCCCAGGAGAGTAACAACGGATGAAGCATTGTCGATAGCTCCTGAGGATTGCTGCTTTAATACAATAAATCCACCCATGGCAACGGCAACCATCAGCCACTCGATAATGAACAGAATGACAATGCCAATCACAGAACGCCTGAACAATGGCTTTGCCAATAGTGTAATTTTTTTTGAAAGCGCTACCCAGAGTACTATGAGTAATCCCACAAGAATGCTTGGTACAATAAATTGGTATATCTTTGCGCGTTGCAGGTGATCAAAGATATCGGTTTTTGAATCATAGTGGGCAACAAGGATAAGTGTGCGTGTGGTTTCAGGATTGGGAAATTTTACAATTATATTGCTGCTTTCCCTGGGAACAATCCATGAAATAACAGGTTTTACAAGCTCAAATTCGCCTATAAGGATACAGGGGATTGCTACAAGAAAAACAAGCGCAAACAGAGGTTTTTGCTTTTTTATGCACCATGCAAACAGCAGTGCAAGAATAAAACATGAAAGCCCTGCAATAAGCATATTGTACGGATATATGGTAACATGCTGCACTTCAAAAGGTATACCATACTGAGCAAGGGTATCCTGTAAAAATTGGGAAACCGTATCCAGTGTATCACTATGGTTGGGACGCGGAATGGAAATATGTTTTAGAATCTCATACAGGTTCATAAGGAATAGTATGAGTAAATAATTTAGTAATGCAATAATAATTTAATTTTTTAATTTTAATAATAGATAACACAATATAGTATTTATATATATATATTAATTTT
>JBFLZD010000051.1 GCA_040756435.1 Spirochaetota bacterium
TTGAGATTCGGTGGAAAAAGCCACCCCTGGTCCTGATGGTATTCCTTAAATACTGGTATTGTTGGTTTTCGTTGTTTTTTCATGCGACAATTTTATGTCGCATTAATTGCTTGTAAATTAATTTTTTTAAAAAAAAGAGGTGTCTTTTGGGACACCCCCATGTACACTATATTCATTATGAAATTTTTTAAGGAATTATTGCTGCTATTTTTCAATAATTATTCACTCATTTTTTTAATGTATAGCTCATTCCAAAATTTAAGGTAAGAGAGGTGGAGTTTTCCCTTATCCAGCCTGAGGCAATAATCTGACCTTATTCTTGCATGCAGTGATAACCTTTCACATCTCTAAAACCATACTGCATATAGTTATGATATGCATAATGCTAAGCAATTCATCCCAAAAATTAGACCAGGATAGCAACGGCTATGGCGGGTCTGCCTTTGTGTTAATTTATGTAATTATTCCTAAAATTTTAATATATATTTTAATATATACAATACCATCATAAAACCCGAAACTAAAATTAATAAATTATTTATATGCTGTATTTCACTATAATGTCTATTACTCTTTAAAATAATTTTTTTTACTGAATTTGTACACTTCAAAGATGTAGCTATTATGAAAATGCATATTAGCGCCAAAAAGGAAAATATTCCTGGTCCTGTTTTTTGTTTATCAAAAATATATACAAAATCAAGTAGAAGCAATATGTTCCATACAATGATAATAATGGCAAGAGGAATTATCTTAACTGGAATTCCATCTATTTTGATTTTATCATTAACAGAGTTTTTTACATCAGAATCAATAAAACCCATTGTACAAATTTTCTCAATTAATTTTACTGGATTTTTCCCAAAAGTCCAAAAAATCATTTTTTGGGGATAATTGTTGCGTGTATGATTAATTCTTATCCCCCATGAAAAAAATGGTATTAACCCGTATCTCTCAACAGAAATAATATCACCTCTTTTAAATGAATAATTCCCAAGTAGCATTACTTTTAGATTTAACATGTCTTTACTAATTGTCAATTTAGCAAACGGAAAAGTAACATTTATACAACCAATTCTTGCTCCACCAATAATAGTTATAGAATCGTGATTCATAGTGACCTCCGAAGCTACTATTATTTTCTCTACACGTTCTTGATGCTCACATATTACACTTTTCTACACAACTTGGCAATACAACACTCATCACAGTGTGGTTTTTTAGTACACACATCTTTGCCATGTTTTACTATTAAGGCATGATATTCATTATAGTCGTATACTGTGCCTTCAAAGTGTTGATGAAAGAATTGTTGCACTGCGGTATAATCTTCAGTACCTGCTAAAAGACCAACACGCGTGAATATGCGCTTTGTGTAGGCATCCACCACAAATATTTTTCTATCCAGTGCATACAACAATATTGAATCAGCAGTCTCAGGTCCAATACGGTGTAGCGATAGCAACTGTGTACGCAACGTTTCGGTGGGAAGCGTTTGCAGCATTTCAAAGTTAAAATTGTAGTGTGCAAACCAGCGTAAAAATGATGCAATGGCACCTGCTTTCTGGTTATAATAGCCTGAAGATTTTATTAAAGGAGCTATCGCCTCCACCTTTTTTTTGAAAAGCTTTTGTGGGTTCAAAAGATTATGTTTTTTAAGATTTCCAATTGCTTTTGCAGCATTGGTCCATGAAACATTTTGTGCCAGTATTGCACCGATAGTTACTTCAAATTGAGTTTCACCCGGCCACCAGTGCTGCGGCCCATAGTGCGATAGTAACTGTTGATAAATTTTGTTTACGATGTGCATGCATTAAAAACTTACCGGCAAGCGTTTGCCCTCATGCTGATCAACAAGGATGTCACCATCTTCCTTATACTTTTTCAGCATAAAATGCGTTACAGTTGACTGCACGTGGTCAATTGTTGCTAGCTTTTCAGCAACAAAAGATGCAACTTCACGCAGAGATGGCCCTTCAACCAGCACAAGCAAATCATAACCGCCGGACAGAAGATACACGGAAGTAACCTCAGGAAAACGGTAGATAATCTCAGCAACTGAGTCAAACCCAACACCGCGTTGTGGTGTAACCTTTACTTCTATGAGCGCCCGCACTTCATGCTGTTTTATACGTTGCCAGTTAATATGTGTTTTATATCGCAGGATGATACGGTCTTTTTCCAGTTTCTTTATATATTTTTGTACCCTGTCAACACTTACATTAAGTTGCTTTGCTATATCTTCTGGCGTTGCTTTTGCATCATTGGATAAAATTTCCAGAATGTCTTCACCTAATTTATCAATTGAATATGGTTTCATTGTTTATTCCTCCAAAAAAATTTTCCTCTCAACTCAACCACATTGTATATTTTTAGTCAATATAAATTACTTGCATAATTTGTTATGTGTGGCAGTACAATACATCGATTTGTTACTATGACAGATACTATTTCATTAATTAATAGTAAATACCAAATTTTATAGTTACATCAGCATGAAAAAACCATATCTTTTTATCATACCTCATGGTGGTTACAAAGTACCTGATGAACTGGCTGAGTTATGTATACTTAGCCAGTTAGAATTATTTTTTGAAGCTGATACAGGGGCAACTGAATGCTTTAAACTGAAAGAATTAGGCACTGTGATAAGCACTCCTGTTCACCGGCTGTTTATTGATGTTGACCGTGATCCTTATATGCTCCCGCCAAAATCACATAATGGTGTTATCAAGACAGCTACCTCACAGAAAAAACAAATTTTTCCAGCGGGGATATTCCCTGACGAGATTGCAATTGCTGGCATGATTAAACGATACTGGTTCCCCTTCCATACCAAAATTGAACAGGCACTGGGAACAAGCCGTTTTATTGTTGTATGTCACACGGTTGCACCTGTTGCACCACCGATTGCTACTGATGCCGGAAGCCCCCGCCCCATTATTACGCTTGAGCATATCACCAGCAATGGAAGTGATATTACAACCTGTGATGAAACACTCACAATAAAGTTATTGGGAATTTTACAGAAGGCTTTTGCCAGTGAAAAATATACTGTTACCACACCCTTTAGTATTGCCAGGCCTTCAAAGCGTTACATCATGTACAAATACGCAAAACATTTATTGCCAATCATTCGGATTTCACTGTCAAAAGCATTGTTTGTAAACGAAAAATATTTTGACCCGCAAACCCTCACCATTGACCCTGATCGTATCCAGAGCATACAGCAAAGACTCTATGAATGTTTTGATACGTTTACACGTTTTATGTAAAAATAAGCTGGAAAAATAGATTCTTAATACAGTATTTGTACTATTAATATTTCCCTCTTGCTTTAGAAAAAAATTAACAAATTACATTTAGCTTTCGTTTGCAATGCATAAAATATATTGCTTGAAATTATAATATATTTTTTTTATATTTGGAATGAATACTATATATTTATTATAGTATATATACTGAAATATTTGGCAGTATTTATTACTAAACTTTTTTCAAGCTAGAAATTCTTGATTAATATAATCATTTTAAAAAACTAATAATTCAAAGAGGGAAATTAACATGAATGCAGTAAAATCAATATATAAAAATGCCCCCAGTAGCATACCTGTACCTAAAGAATTTCAAAGGAAAAACATCGAGGTAATTTTTTTGCCTTTAGAGGATGAAAATAACGTTACTGACATAAGCAAATTTTTTGGGGCAATTCCAGATTTTCCTGAACGCGCACCACAGGGCAAACTTCAAACAAGAGATTGCTTCTAATGAATTATCTTCTAGACACTAACGTCTGTATAAAATTTATAACAGGGAGAAGTATTGCACTCAAAGAAAAAATAGAAACTGCTAACATATCTTCTTTAATTTATATGTTCTGTTGTAAGAGGTGAACTTGAATATGGTGCAAGGAAAAGCAATAATCCTGAAAAAACTTTAGCAATCTTAAAAGAATTCCTTGCATGTTTTCCTGAAATCAGCTATGATTCATCAGCAGCTGAATGCTATGGTATTATACGAGCTGAATTAGAGAAACAGGGCACTCCCATTGGTCCATATGATATGCAAATTGCTGCTATAGCTCTTGCAAATAACTTTACACTTGTAACACATAATATCAAAGAATTCCAACGCATTAAAAACTTACGTATTGAAGATTGGGAATAGAGAAACATTAACAAAACTAAAAAGGACCTGTATAACCTCATCACCACTCTTTGTTCGTTATATACTCATACGCGCTGATTGATGCGGTGGCACCATCAGCTGCTGCCATAAGCACCTGCCGGTATGAGCCTTCCCTTAAGTCACCTGCAGCAAAAAGCCCCTTTATGGGAGTGTGCATATGCATATCAACCTTAACCTGCCCGGCTTCATTTAAAACTTCCTTGGGCAGGTATGCAGTGTTGGGATTGAAACCAATAAATATAAAAAGCCCATCAACAGCTAATTGGTGTTGTGCGTTTGTTTTTTTATTCAAAAGGCTTATTGTTTTTACTTTTTCATCGCCAATAACCTGTGTCACGACAGTATCTAAAACCAGTTCAATCTTTGGATTTGAGCACACTCTATCCTGCAATATTTTTTGCCCCCTGAATTCATCACGCCGGTGAATAAGGTACACCTTTGATGCAAAGCGTGTTAAATACAGTGCCTCCTCAAGCGCGGTATTGCCACCTCCAACAACGGCTGTCACCATATCCTTAAAAAAAGCTGCATCACAGGTGGCACAATAGGAAACACCTCTGCCGGTAAACTCCGATTCACCTGGAACACCCAAGCGTTTGAGTGATGCACCAGTTGCTGCAATTACAGCACGCGCCTCAAGGATACCACCATCTGTTGTTTTTATTTCAAATACATCATTAACTTTCCGCACCTGTTCCACATCTTTGCTTTCTATGGTTACTCCTAACCTTCGTGCCTGCTGTTCCATGTTGCTTGCCAGCTGCCAGCCTTCAACAGGTTCAACAAAGCCCGGATAATTTTCAATTTCATAGGTCAGCATTACCTGTCCGCCAGGTGATATTTTTTCCAGTACCAGCGTATCAAGACCTGCACGCACCGCATAGATAGATGCAGCCATACCAGCAGGCCCGGCACCAATAATGATAAGTTCTTTCATGTAATAAGTCCTCCTCTAAAAATTTTAGATTTGATTTTTATAACAACTCAATAAAATGGAGCAAACTCACTCTGTTATTAAAAAAAACTACTTTAGCATATACCATTTTAAAAACTTTTATGAATACTATAGAGCCACTGCTATCAATTGCAACACTACCAACGACAAAATTATCCATAAAAATGGATTGATGTGCTTAAATATATTTTATAGTTACTATCGCTTATAGTAGTATTAAACCACGGTATTTTAGATTTTTCTAAAATACTATCTTTAATAAATCAAATTTTTTCTTTTGACATGTTACATGTTTACAAAAACTAATGTCAAATACTTTATAGTGTGCTATATTTTTTGATATTTATTTTGATCAGAAAAACTATTCACATCATTAATATCATTATTACCCGTTAGCATATTGTCTGGAACTATCGCCTATTAAAATATGTGGGCGATAGTTACCGATAAAAATCCAATACTAAAGAGTGAGGCTATGGAAGAAATAATCAAATACGGAAAAGGCAGCATCAAAGTCCCCGACAACCCGGTAGTACTTTTTATAGAAGGCGATGGAACAGGACCCGATATCTGGCGAGCAACAAAGATTGTACTGGATGCAGCAGTTAAAAAAGCCTATGGTGGCAAACGCACCATACAATGGCAGGAAATTCTTGCTGGTGAAAAGGCATTCAATATGACTGGAAGCTGGCTTCCCGATGAAACACTGGAAAAAATTAAAAAATATAAAGTTGCCATTAAAGGCCCACTTACCACACCGGTTGGTGGTGGCATACGAAGTATTAATGTTACATTGCGTCAGGTGCTTAAACTGTATGCATGTGTGAGGCCGGTGCGCCATCTGGCTGGCGTACCAAGCCCGCTGAAAAATCCTGAAAAAGTTGATATGGTTATATTCAGAGAAAACATGGAAGATGTGTATGCAGGCATTGAATGGAAGCAGGGCACTCCTGAAGCAAAAAAGATCATTGATTTTTTAAACAACGAAATGGGCCAGTCATTAAGCTATGATACTGGCATTGGGGTAAAACCTATAAGCATAGAAAATACAAGAAATATCGTGCGGGCAGCACTGCGCTATGCTATTGACAACCAGCGCTCAAGCGTCACAATAATGCATAAAGGCAACATAATGAAATTTACCGAAGGTGCATTCCGCGACTGGGCATACCAAACAGCAAAAGAAGAATTTGCAAACTACATCATCACCGAAGATGAGCTGTGGTCTACCTATAACGGCAAGGTACCTGCAGGTAAAATTGTTATTAAAGACCGCATTGCAGACGCCCTTTTTCAGATGGTGCTACTGAGACCTGATGAGTTTGATGTGATTGTGACACCAAATTTAAATGGCGACTATATTTCTGATGCGCTGGCTGCGCAGGTTGGTGGTCTTGGCATGGCACCAGGTGCAAACATTGGCGATGATGCAGCAGTATTTGAAGCAACACACGGTACTGCACCTAAGTACGCCAATCAGGACAAAGTTAATCCAGGCTCGCTTATCTTATCTGGCGAAATGATGCTTCGCTTTATGGGCTGGAAGGAAGCTGCGGATTTAATCATAAAAGGATTGGAAAAAACCATTCAGCAAAAGCGCGTGACCTATGACTTAGAACGGCAGATGGAAGGCGCTACCCTTCTTAAATGTTCTGAGTTTGGTCAGGCAGTTGCCGATAACATGTAATTACACCGGTGTTTTCCAGATATTAATAACGGGATCATCGTTACACTTTTTGCAGAAGGCTTTGGTATTGCCATGCCCGCATCCATAGCACCATATATCAAAAACACGGCAATCTTTGCATAGTGCTTTGCCACACCCATCACAGCGCACCACTGCTTCTTTTGTGTGGCAAACCTCACACAGTATACCCGACACAATTTCCATTTATTTACCCAAGCAAATCATAGTTGTGCTATCGCTTTTCCGGATAGCCTGTTATATCACGTATATCCTGATATAACGGTTGTAATCTGTCGTACAACCTTTTATAAACTTTTTTATATAGCTTATCATAGATAGCTACATCCTTTGGATTGGGGTAGAACACCTTACCAACCCGTGTCATAGCACTCACAGCGGTTTTAAAATCAGGATACAGCTTCAAACCCACTGCGGCATCTATAGCAGCACCAAGCGCTGATGTTTCAAACGTATGGGGGCGCTCGGCTGGAAGGTTAAAAATATCAGCAGTAAGCTGCATTGCCACATCACTCTGGGCACCACCTCCGGATACCCGCAGTTTTTCAATAGGCACCTTATTTCGCTTCTGTGTACGTTCTGCACCCTCACGCAGTGCGTATGCTAACCCTTCAAGTATTGCACGGTAAATGTGTACACGGGTGTGAACATCACCAAATCCAATGATTGCACCTTTAGCTTCAGGACCGGGAATCTTAACCCCGGGTGACCAGTATGGCTGTAGTGTAAGCCCCATTGAGCCTGGTGGCACTTCCTTAACCAGTCTGTCAAAAAGCGCTTCAGGTTTTAAACCCATCTTTTTAGCCTGCAGTTCTTCGCGCGCTCCAAACTCCTTTACAAACCAGCTTAACATCCAGAAGCCCCTGTACACCATTACCTCTGTATTATAGGCCCCGGGCACCGCGCTTGGATATGGCGGGAAGAAGGGGATTATTTCCACATAGTTCGTATTGGTTGTTTCCACCGTGGCAGTGGTACCATAGCTTAAACAGGCAATGTTTGGCGTTAAGCAACCCGAACCTAATACCTCGCATGCTTTATCAGCTGCACCTGCAATAAGTGGCAAACCCTGTGGTATCCCTGTTTCATTACAAGCTTTTTTGGTTATATAACCTAAAACTTCAGTGGGTTTTACCAGCCGCACCAGAGTATCCCTGCTCATGGGGAAAAGCTTCCACTTTAGATCTGAAGCAGGTGCCCAATCCTGAGTCTTGTAATCAAACGGAATAAACCCTACCTGGCAGCCTGTTGAATCAACAAAATCACCGGTTAATCTGTATGTAAAAAACCCGGAAAGAAATAAAAACTTATGTGTCTTTTCCCATATTTCTGGCTGGTACTGACGTATCCAGTTTGCTTCAGCCTCCGTAATAAAATATTCTACAGCATCAAGCATGTTTACAAGTTTTAATCCTGCTTTGATATACCATGGCAACGTAACAATTGACTTGTCAGCCCTGCGCTGATCAAGCCATACAATAGCAGGCCTCAGTGGCTTGCCATTTTTATCCACATTAATCACCGTATCGCGTTGAGTGGTAAGCGTAACACCACGGATATTATCCTTTTTTACTTTCCCTTTAGCTAATAGCTTTTTGGTAGTTGTGCATAGCGTTTTCCAGTAATATTCAGGGTCCTGCTCGGCCCAGCCGGGGTAATTACTAAAATATGGCTCTATGGGAGTTTTTACTATATCAACAACATTCCCCTGTAAATTAAAGACTATTGCCCGTATGGACTGTGTTCCAGCATCAATAGACAAAATAAGTTCTGAATTTTTAGCCATAGCGCTCACCTGTTATTCAAATAATTTTTTATATGCAACCCTATCGCTTATATAGAGCGTATGCATTAAATATTAATAGTATCGTTGTATGACATATAGTGATTTTTTATCAACATAAAAATTATAACAATGTATACTAAAAATTATGCGTACCTTAAAAAAACCGCTTTCTTCATTACTGAGCTTTTGCAATAAAAAAAGCAGTTTTATCCAAATATATTGTGCCCACAAGGAAATATCCCTAAAAAATAGTTTTTAAAAGTTCCCTTATCTATTGAGCAACAAATTCTTCCCTTCTGCTATAAGTTCATCTGTTTTTTGCTTATGAATTTCATCAAAAAAGTTTTGTAATTCATCAACTATCTCTACAATCCACTGCCAGTAGGTCTGTATATCATCATTATCAAATGCAATAAAACCTTTGTAATCAGCATCCTTCCTTCGCATATAAAGGTTAGTCAGATAATTATATATATTCTTTTTCACTGTACCTGATTTAATAAAATGCTGAGCAAGCAATACCTGTATTCCTTCATGTGAAATTGGGAAATACCCCCGTGTTGCCAGTATATACCTGGCAAGCCCTCCAGCAACATAAAATAAAGCTGTAACACATTCCCGGTAATTGTTGGCTTTGTAATTTGCAATGAAACTTAAGAGCTTACTTTCTATAAGGTTGTAAATGTCATCTAATCCCTGTGTTGTCTCAACCATAGTGTATAACCCTTTTTAATTTCTTTGCCAATTGCAGATGTATCCAAACTGTTGGTATCAACAACAAGAAAATGAACTAGTATTTCCGGTGAATTATCAATAATCCATTGCTCAATTAATTTCTCAAGCCTTTTAAAATCTGATAGTTGCTCTACAATAACTGCAACATCTACATCACTGTATTCATTGCTAAGTCCTTTGCTTCGTGAACCATACAAAACAACACCTGTTACCTCATTATAACCTGTTATATAATCTATAAAGCGTGAAATTAATTGTTCTTCGTATGGTGTTAATTTTTTGCTTTTTATCATTTATATATAATCCATTTGTATCTTGTTATACTAAATTGTTTTAAAATACACTAACCGTCAAATTAACCACAGGGTAGTAGTAACTAAATAACATTGCAAGACAATTTTTTTATGGTATTGTACTGTGTTACGTGCTTTTCCCAGTACGTCCGCTTGGTGTGGTGTTGTGTAGATGTTTTCCCCATACTTGTTTCCCCCGTATGTACTTTTTTACTTTACTCTACATACAGAATATATGCATAGTTCTATTCACCTGTAAAGATGGGGTTAATTTGACGGGTACATTTATTCATTTTCTTAATTGAACTTTAACAATGTTTTTATTGAGTATTGTAGCAATTTTTTTAATATCTGATAATTCAATTTTTACATTTTCTAAAACACCTTCAGAAAATCTTGCCCCTATAATATTTGATCCAGTACTTTCGACAAGGAGTACAATTCTCTTTGAAAAAATATACAATACAATTGCAACTACTACAAAGATGAGTATTATCCATGTTCTAAATGAAAATCCACATTCTGATATTGAAACAAAAAAAAGTAGTATTGCAATTAAGATCATCCGTAAAATATTAATATTTCTTGAATAACCATATGCTGTTTCAGCAATTTGAGAATAGGGTATAAATTCCCGCATAACAGAAATAGGTGTTTTGACAAAATAATAAAATCCTTCAGAAACGGCATAAAATTGAAAATCATTTTCAATATTAAGTTTTTTTAACAACCAGCTTATTATCCCTGTTCTTCTAGCATAAATTACAAATTTATTAGAATTTTCATCTATTGATAGTTTATAAATTGCTATTGATGGTCCCCAAAATGAAAATCGTGACCATCTTTCCGTTATCTTCCAAATGAAAAAAACAAGTGGAATAAGAATTATCAAATAATAAATTCCAAACATGAAATTCCCCCTGTTAATATTTTTGGCTTATTCCTTATTTTTGTGAAAATTGTATACTATGTAAAAAAATAGTAGCCAATCCCATTACAAATTTTACGATGTCTTTTCATAAGGAAAAAACTCATAAAAAGTAAGACGAGATTAAAACTACTAGCAAAATTATTAGAAATACCTGGCTGTTTTGTCAAGAAAATACCAAGACGAGAAAAGATATTATTTTAACGGTTGAAAAAAGGATATCTGAGGTAGCCAAGCAAACTTAAGCACAATGAAAGATAGGCGCTATCAAGTAGTTGACTGTACTCTGTACTGTGCTATACTGTTCATTGTAAAAATTTATGGGGTATTATGTTTACACTTATTGAAACAAAACCTGTTGCGCATAACCATTATTTACTCACACTGCACACTGATTGCACTCAGAGCACTCCAGGGCAATTTGTAAACATCAAGGTAAACACAACCACTGATCCGCTCATACGCAGGCCATTTTCCATCTTTGACCATGACGGAACTACCATGCGCATTGTCATCCGGGTTGTGGGAAAAGGCACAGAGAAGATAGTTACTATGCATCCTGGCCCCATCGATTGTATTGGACCATTTGGGAAAGGGTTTTCAGTAGTTACTGGCAAAAAGGCACTCCTTATTGGCGGCGGCGTGGGGAATGCACCATTGTATTATTTAGCAAAATTGTTGAAGAAGGCCCATACTCAGGTTACCTATATCTATGGTTCACGTTCGGCTTCTCACATTTTTTTGTTAGATAGTTACCGGAAACTATCGCACACATGTATTGTAACAACGGATGATGGAAGCAGTGGAATTAAAGGCAATCCCGTTGATATAGCAAAAGACATTGTGGCAAAACATGACTTTGATATTATCTACACCTGTGGTCCAGAAATTATGATGAAGCGCCTATCCCAGGAACTGTCGCACATACCCATTGAAGCGTCCCTTGAACGATACTTTGGCTGCGGCGTTGGACTTTGCTCTGGATGCGCTGTGGCAACTAAAGAAGGATATAAGCGTGCCTGCATTGATGGCCCGGTTTTTGATGCGCACACTGTGCTATGGGATGCACCGTAATTATTTAAACAGGGGCGATAGTTGCTTGAAACGTTCTGTCCCTGCTTTTTCCAGAATCATAAACGAAATTGTCTCAGTGGGATAACAAATTGCTCCTGCCTGCCTGAGCGCTTGTATTGCCATTTCCCACTCATGGGTGCGCCGGGAACACACCGCATCTGATGCGATAATGACATTGTAATTTTCTTTAAGCAGTGACAGTGCTGTAGTAAGCACACAGATATGTGTTTCAATGCCACACAAAATGATATTGGTGCGTTTTATCCGGGTAACCTGCTCACGTATAGTATCATCTTTCATGCAATCAAAAGCTAATTTATCAAAGGCAACCACTCCTTCAAGCCTGTCCATCAACTCCTTGATTGTAGGTCCCAGTCCTTTGCGGTATTGTTCGGTAAGGATTATGGGAAGGCTATACTGCTTGGCCAGTTCAATGAGAATGCCCACATTCTTTGCTACTTTTTTTCGCATCTCATATTCCATTGAGTTAAACAAACTATCCTGCACATCAATGATAAACAGTGCAGTGTTGTCAGGTGTAATATAAAATTTTGAAATATCCATAAGTATCACCGTATCATATTATCTATAGAATCAAGGATATTATCATCCTTTTTTTTCATCTTCTTTAATATCTGCTCCTTCTGTTTTTCGGACACATTAATGTGCGGTATTTTTGTTGTTGGGAGTGTGCTGCCACTTTCACATTTTGTGCATTCCTCCGTAGGCTCAGTGCCAGGGATAAAAAGCTCATCAATAACTTTTTTGCAATAATATGATGGCAAAAGCCCTGATTCTGCACACACCTTTACAGTGGTTATATTTCCATATACCCCAAAATCAAGTACTGGCTCCTTCTGCAAGGCACAGCTCATATACTGCCCCCATACCGGCGCTACCACCGCACCACCTGATTGTCCCGGACCAAGCGACAACCCCTTGCCATCATAACCCATCCATATACCGGTAACAAGCTGCGGGGTAAATCCAACAAACCACGCATCGCGATAGTTACTGGTGGTACCGGTTTTCCCTGCAACAGGTCTTCCAATTGCAGCACCACGCCCCGTTCCTGACGAGATAACCGATTGCATAAGGCTTATGACTATACGTGCTGCTTCCAGTGGCACTATCTGTATGGTGCCATCTTTTTCCTGCTCGGCAAGCTCTGCCTTGATCTCTTCTTCCGGGTTATAGATGATAGTGCCTGTTTTATCCTGCACATAGCGTATTGAATATGGAATAACGTTTTTACCATTGTTGGCAATGATGGCATACGCACGTGACAGCTCAAAGGGACTTACTTCAAAAGAACCTAATGCTATAGAAAAGTTGCGCGGCACTCTGTCTTTCAACTCATTGCGTGATATTTTTAATAGCTTTGCAAAGTAACCAAGTACCGTATCAATACCCAATCCATCGGCAATACGCACTGACACCACATTAATAGATAACGCAAGTGCTCTTCGCAAGGTTACCAGCCCATAATACTCGCCTTCGTAGTTTTCCGGTATCCAGTCACCACCTTCCAAGTCTAAATACAGAATGGGCGAATCCATAATGGTAGTAGCAGCAGTGAATTTTTTTGAATCTATAGCAGCTGTATATAAAAGCGGCTTTATTGCAGATCCCGCCTGCCGTTTTGACTGCATGACGCGGTTAAGTTGATTGGTGCTGGTAAAATCGCTTCCTCCAACCATTGCCTCAATGTAGCCATTGGTGGGATTAATTGAAATGAGGCATCCTTCCACATTCATAAATTCTTTCTGGTCCCAGCTACCTTCAAAATACTGTTGCAGTGTATCCTCAACGCTATCAAGCCCCACAAGAAGATTGAGTGCCTGAAGCTCCCATAAAAGGCCATCTTTCATATACCGGTTAAATTTGCGCTTTTCAGCTGATCCACTGCTTTTTATTGCTGGCAAGCCAAATAACATATTCAATAAATTTACTTCATCGGCAAAGCGATTTGACACATACTCATCATTATCAAACGTCAAACTGCGCGAAATAACCGTTTGCTTTTCCACGGCATCTTTCAAAAGCTTTTGCGCACACTGCTGCTTATCAACATCTAAGGTTGTATATACAGTAAGCCCATCTTCATAAACCGCCTTTTCCCCAAACTTTGCAACCAGCGTACGGCGTATATGTTCGGTAAACCATGGCGCTTTGTTCACACGTGAAGACCAGGTTGTCATGGTTGGTGGCAAATCATTAATGTAAGCCAAATAATCAGGCCAAAAATCAAGATATGCTTTTTCAGCTTGCGGTACGGTTATAAAGCCCATATCTACCATCTTGGCAAGGGCCACCCTGTGGCGCTCCATTGAAAGACGCGGATTTTTTAGGGGCGATAGTACATTGGGAGCCGATGGCAGCGTTGCAAGCAGGCTGCATTCAGCCAAGTTCAACTCCCACACGTGTTTCCCAAAATAAAATTTTGCTGCTGACTCAACGCCGTACGTCCCATGACCCAAAAAAATCTGATTTAAGTACATTTCCATGATTTCATCTTTGGTGTAAAACAACTCAATCATGAGCGAAATAAACGCTTCCTTTACCTTGCGGTATAGTGAACGTTCACCTGAAGTAAGTAAAATTTTTGCAAGCTGCTGTGTTATGGTACTGCCACCCTGTTTAACACGCCCCGAAACAAGGTTTACAAAAAAAGCCCTGACAATACCTTTAGGATTTATCCCAAAATGTTCATAAAATTCATTGTCTTCCATGGCAATGAATGCTTGCATAACATACGGAGGGATTTTTTTAAGAGGCACTACTTCACGTTTTTCCCTGAAAAATTCAGCAACCAGTACATTATTTTTGTCATAAATCTTTGTAGTTTGATACGGTGTGTAATGGGCAAGCGCCCGTACTTTATAAAAATCTATAACCAGAATAACGATAAATGCTATGATAGCACCAGCTATAATGCCAATGATGATAGGCCGTATGTTACCAAAACGCAATTCCAGCGCATACAGCATATCCTCAAAAAAATTAATTATGCGTGTAAAAAAGTCACCCGCACCTATATACGATTTTTTACTAAATTTTCTGTTAACCTGATATCGTCGCATGATTTATACATAGTACTGTCTAATAGTTATGGTATAAACAAAGTTAAACCTTACCATTCAAGTCAACACATTATTGCAACAATTTTTTTTATTTTCCGGTTACTATCGCACACCTTAAACATTTTCTTGACACATAACAGCATTTCGTATACATGTTCAGGCAATAGTTTACTATAAAAAGTTAACGAGGGACCTATGATACCATTTACAAAGCTTCATGGCATTGGTAATGATTATATTTACATAAATGCAATAAAATTTCCGGTAAAAAATCCAAAAAAATTAGCCATTGCAATGAGTAACCGCCATTTTGGTGTTGGTTCTGATGGGCTTATTTTGATTCTACCCTCAAACAAGGCTGATTTCAGGATGCGCATGTTTAACGCCGACGGCAGCGAAGCAGAGATGTGCGGTAACGGAATACGCGCGTTTGCCAAATATGTCTATGACCACAAATTAACAAAGAAAACAAATATTTCGGTTGAAACATTAGCTGGTATTAAATATTTACAATGCACAGTAAAAAATGGCAAGGTGCATATGGTAACCGTTGACATGGGGGAACCAATTTTACTTCGTGATAAAATCCCTATGATAGGCAACCCTGGTATGGTTATTGAAGAAGAAATACACGTTGACGGTGTTAAGTTTCCAATAACTGCTGTTTCAATGGGCAACCCTCATGCCGTAATTTACGTTGAGGATGTAAAAAATTTCCCCGTGGAAAAATATGGCCCAATGATAGAAAACCATGAACTCTTTCCTAAGCGTACCAACGTTGAATTTGTAGAGATAGTTAATGAAAAAGAAGTGATTCAGCGCACCTGGGAGCGTGGCAGTGGAGAAACACTTGCCTGTGGAACCGGAGCATCAGCAGTGACAGTGGCAGGAGTACTTACTAAAAGGACTGCGCGTAAACTTAAAGTACGCCTTTTAGGTGGCAACCTGACAATAGAGTGGAATGGAAAGGATAACCATGTGTATTTAACTGGCCCTGCTGAAGAGGTATTTGAAGGCGTGTGGCCGGAATAATACCTACCACAGATTCTTGCCGTATATACCGTGCTCTAAAAGCACAACTTTAGTAATGCCAGGTATATTGCGGTTTATTGTTTGTTCTAATGCCTTATTGAATGCTTTGAATGAATCAGGAATATACGGCACTTGCCCTTCTATTGTACCAAGCTCACAGTCTATGATGCATGTGGTATCATAAAACCATACATGGCGCACAATGATATCAATGGGTGCTATAGCACGGGTGTTTTCAAACTCTGATCCTTCTGCAACAAGTTTAACAAGCCGCCGCACCCTGCTTTCATTATCTGCAGGCAGCGATACTTCCCGTGTTTCCTTCAGGACTGATTTTGCATCTAAATCGGCAACAAAGATATCTATTGTTTCGCGGGTATCCAGTGCGGGCAATGATGGATAAATATCAAAAATATTTTTGTCCGTAAGAATTGATATGGCAACATAATCAATAACGCACACAACACTGACTGCTAACAGTAGCATGCGATAGCGCTTTTTTGTATCTGCTGGCGGATTTGCTACTAGTTCAATAAAGACAGCATAGTACTGCCTGCATTTTTCTAGTATAGTATTATAGAATTGCCTGGTTTTTTCTTTATACTTTTTATATATGGTTTTCATTTTGTCAAAAGAAAGTTTATGGTTCATACAGTATCATTCCTTCACGGTGTTATATGAAAATTTGTTCTCTACCATGGACAGTAGTGTTGAGCAATAGCTCTGGTAACTATCGCATACATTAATTATTCAATACTGTTTTATTATATGCATCAATAAAACTCATAATGCCCTCAGTTATACCACGTGCAAGCTTTTTTTGATAATTTTTATTTATCAAAAAACTTTTTTCTTTTGTATTGGTAATATAGCCAACCTCAACAAGGGCTGACGGCATCAGGCAGCCACGCAATACAAAAAAATCAGCCTTTTTGACACCTTTTGATTTAAATTCGCTGATATTTCTGTCAAGACCTTTTTGAATTGCGGATGCAAGCATAGAACTTTCTTTTTGAATCTGCGTGGTCAGCATTAGCGCTTCAATAATATCAACATCGCTGTAGCGCTTGCGCTTTTCGGGCGATTCAAATACAATAACATTATTTTCCAGTACCGCGGTGGTACGGGCTTCTTCATTTGAAGGATTTTGCGACAGGTAATACGTTTCAAAACCTGAAATTTTACTCACTACAGCTGCATTGCAATGAATGCTTACAAATATTCCATTAACGCCTTTTTTAAGCAACCTGTTTGCTATCTCAGTACGTTCACCTAAATCTAAAAATTTGTCGGTTGTTCGGGTCATTACCACATCAATGCCTGGCAATTTTTTCTGTAGCTCTAATGCAACCTCTCGTGCAATCTGTAATGTCAGAAGCTTTTCTTTTATACCGCTTTTACCAATAGCACCCGGGTCTTTGCCACCATGTCCTGCATCCACCACAATAAACCCAATAGTATCTTTTGACACGTGTGGCAATGGCTTTTTTTCTTTTTGTTTTTCCTGTGGCGCCACTACTTCCTTTGTTACAATGACATTGTTACCTTTCAAGGCAACGTTATACTCTTCTAACAAGTTTGCTATCATTGGCAGGGCAATATCTAATGGGATAAGTACCTCACCCTGCACACGCGTAACAGGATAGTCACTGCGAAGCAGCATGTCACCGGACAGAGCAACCGACATGCCAACCGTGTAGATTGCAAATCGTGGACCACGCATTACCTTGCCGCGCTGTAGCAGTATGTCAAAAGATGATTGTACCGGCAACATCGTTCGTATATCGTATTCAGATATATAAGCATTGCCGGAAACAACCTTTACCCCCAGTGTGATACTGTCCTGGGAATAAATGTTAGAATAAACAAGTATAAAGACTATATTTAAAAAAAGAATACCACAGTGGGTGATGTGTTTAACAATGTCATGGGATTTTAGCATTGATTTTTTGTAAGGTACTATCGCTTGCCTGTAAAGTAAAATTTGGAATAGATACGCCAGTTACTTATTGATGAAACTACCATGAATACCACAACTAATAGTAATGATATTTGCTGTAATGTGTAGCCAGCAAACGTATATGCAGGATTAACAATGAAAATTAATCCGCAAAGGCCCATGATAACAACCATACATTTTCCTGCAATACTTGGCCGCACCTGAATGTCATGAGCATAAAAAAGATAAAATCCCGCAATGATATGTAACATATCACGGATGATAATGAGGACAATCATCCACAACGGGAATTGCCTGAAATAATAGAGGGTAACAGCCACAATGAGTATGACACATTTATCTGCTATAGGGTCTAAAAACTGCCCTAACCGTGATACCTGATGAAGTAAGCGTGCCAGAATACCATCAATAAAATCCGAAACTGCAACAACAAGATACACTGCCACTGCAAACTTACAGTACCATATATCACCTGTAATCCTTTCGTAGTATAACGCAACAGCAATGGCAGGCGCCATAAGTATTCGTAATACTGAGAGCAAATTGGACCACGTTGCAACACGCCCTTCAAGCAAATCCTTAATTCTCATTATCGTTAACCATCATTGCACTGTATTCCTTAATATAATCAACCCCTAACGCTGTAGCGTCAAGCTAAATTCTTTAAAAAGCTTCCCCATGAAAACTTTATTGACTAAATACCATGCATTCTGGATATATCATTACATCAATTATGGGCACGTCAAAAAAACTGCTTTCTTCCAAAAATTATTCTTATAATAGAAAGCAGTTTTATCCTATACATTGTGCCCACAAGGGAACATCCGAAAGAACAGTTTTTAGAAGTTCCCTCATTTTATTGGGCGATAGTTACTGTTAAATAGAATATACGCAAGGGTAAAGCAATGAAATCAAAATATATCTATTGTATCATACTTATCATAATTGCAATCCTTACTGTTACTCAATGCAGTAAATCACATAATGACATCCATGCAGCTTCTTCAACCACAAAAGCTGTCGTGATAAATGATGCTACATCCGTTCGTATTGACCCACATATATTTTCATCAAGGGTTACCACGGTAAATAAAGGTACCATAGTTACTATAATCGATATATCCAAAGAAAAGCAGTGGGTGGGCGGGCAAATAGATTACTGGTACAAGGTAATGCTGCCCAATACAGTAAAGGGGTGGATTTTTGGATCATCATTAGCCTTACAGATAAATGCATCTGATGCCGCAACAGAACGCTATGTAAACAGCTTATGGAAAAAAGAAGCCGATACAGTGCGAAAGGATATTGCAGGCAAATGGTGGAGTGTGAACAAAAGTGGTGATTTTACCGAACATGCTCTTGAACTGTACCCTGATGGATCATATAAGTCATATCGAAAAGGGACTAAAGGCATAGAGGGAAGCTATTCCCTTAATTTCAGAACAAGTGAAGTTATGTTTCTGGATGGCACCAGTTTTGGAAAAAATTTGTACTTCATTAAAAGAGGAAATTCATATCAATTAGTTGAAAGCCTGCAGGATGCAAAGATTGAATTTAAAAAAATTGCAGAATTTAAAGATTCCATGCCCAACATAGCTCCTGAATCAACTGTTCCGGACACACAGGAAGGTACACTATCGGATGACCAGAACCAAAATACGAATCAATAAATATCTTTCTTTATGCGGATTGGGCTCCCGCAGGAAAACCGAAGAAATTATAAGAAAGGGCCACATTTATATTAATGGCATACTTACTACCGACCTTTCCTATCAGGTGGATATTAATAATGATACGGTTATGTACAGGGGCCAGGTTTTATTGCCTGTTCAATCCTACCACTATCTTATCCTGAACAAACCAAGGGGATATGTGACCACCACAAAAGATGAACGAAATCGCCCCACTGTGTTGCAACTGATACCCCAACAGTTCAGGGAAGAAGGGACATTTCCCGTAGGAAGGCTTGATAAGGATACTGAGGGACTATTGCTTTTTACCAATGATGGGGATTTAGCATACAAATTAACCCACCCACGGTTCAAGGTGCCAAAAACATATCAGGTTACACTTGATCGCCCATTGCGTGATGATCATAAAATGGCGATAGAACATGGTATTGAACTATACGGTTCACAAACACTTCCCGCAACAATTGTTCCTGTAAATGATGAATGGACGATAGTTACCATAACTATAACTGAAGGGAAAAAAAGGCAGGTGCGCATGATGTTTTCAATGCTTGGCTATGAGGTTACCAGTCTTATCCGTATCCAGTACGGGCCCGTTACATTAGGAAACCTACCTACGGGTAAATATAGGGTTCTTTCAAAACAGGAAATAGAAAAATTAAAATCCACTGTTAATTAATTCCTTAATTCACCATTCCATTCGTGACGATATTCATAGTACTACACATTATAAAATTTTATTATAAAAGGTCTGATACTGTATGCAGAATTTTGATTTCCACTCAAATAATAGAAATCCCTATACTGATTACAATGCACAGGATTACCGCGAATATACAATACCGCAAAACTACGCCACAACCAGGTCTTTTTCACAAAAAAGAGCACATCGGATGCTTTCAATTATTATTGCTTTAATAATAATGTCATTTACTGCTGGTCTTGTTGTTGGCATTAAATTTGCGGGAGGCCAGAATAAACCAATTATAGACCCTCATACAAAAGTAGCATTAAACAATGCTGCCCAGAAGGCAAAAACACTGGTTGAACCAAAACAACAGCCACAATTCCCAAAATCAGAATACCCGTATGCCATCAAAATTGGCAATGCTTTTACAAGGGATGAAGCTACCACATTAGCTGGCATAGTAAGTAAAACGGGGCAGCGTATTATCATCGCTAAAAACAAAGATCAGTATAACGTATATGCAGGCCCCTACACCTCACTGCAGGATGCAAAAAAATCATTGAAAATAATTATGGAACAATCCAAAAATGGCAACTTCAGAAATGCTATTATTCTAAAACGTTGATTCATAATGAAGATAACTATCCAAAAAGCTACCAGTGATGATGCAGAACATATTCTTGCCTTACTTTCCCCATATGTAAAAGAGGGCATACTGCTTCCACGAAGCAAAGAGGAAATTGAAAAAACCAGCGATTCTTTTACAGTTGCTATCGCCCAAAAAAAAATTATTGGTGTTGTTTCCCAATATAAATATAACAATAAACTTTTTGAAATCAGGTCACTTGCAGTTAACAGCAAATATCATCACAAAGGTATAGGGAAACAGCTTGTAGCACATGCAATAGAAGATATATTACAACACCACAAGGATGCAAAAATTTTTTGCCTTACCTATAATCCTTCTTTTTTTAAAAAAGCAGGATTTATGGCAGTTGCCAAAGAAACACTCCCTGATAAGATATGGAAAGACTGTCAGTATTGTCAGCATAGGGATAATTGTACTGAAACAGCAATGGTGTATTCGCTCCGATCAAGGAGTTGAAAAGCTATTTATAATCGAAAGCATTATATCTTTGTATAAATCATATCGCTCTTTAGTGGTAAAAATCCTTACACAATATCCTCTATTTTCTTTTGCAAGCAATAGTTCCATACCTTTAAGTTCAACAGTATCCCGCGTAACAAATGTATATAATGCCATACTGTCACTATATTTCAGCAATTCACGATCAAACGTGTCAAATGCAACAGTACGCCAGTGCTGCTCCAACACACGTATTGATTCAATAGTACCAGCAAAGCTTTCAGCTACTATAGTCATGATTGCATCATATCCACTGACATCAGAAAATCGCAGACCTGCCCGCATCACGGTGGAAGCATACTGCAGTGAATCAACCGATTTTGCAGCGATAATCTCCGCATTTCCCTGCAATGTTACTATATAAGGAACCTTGTCATTGAATACATACATTGTAGTGTCTTCCTTTGTTAAATATAACCATGCATCTCTGCTAATGTCAACAAAACGCTTGCCTTGCTTCATCTGCATATCACGCATAAATGCATTTATGTCTTTTTTGGCCTTTATTACATTCATGGATGATTCTTTCAGCGATAAAATTGATTTTGCAATAACCAGTGACTGCGTGCGCTTCCCTGCTTTCCACAAAGATTTTACTTTTGCAGTATAATATTCAAGACCATCACGTGAAACAGGCTTTAAGGTTGTTATGGTATCGTCAGTATAAATTTTTCCGTTTCTATCAAAATAGTATTTATTACCTTCTTTATCTATCATCATAGCCCAGTTGGGCATCTGGGCGTATGTCGATATATGTACACAAACAAGGAATATGATTGGAACAAAAGTTTTCATTATGCTCATTCAATATTTTTTTTCATTTTCTTCTACAATTCGTAACACAATATTTGTTGCCCACTTAGCATTTTGCTTAACAGGTTCACTTAATGGCAATAATCCTGTATCGGCAGGATATATTTGTTTAAAAATAATATCCTTCATCATCAAATTTTGTAACATTTATATTATAGTCTTCACAAAATGCTATCAGGCGATTTATAGTAGTTCTTTTCTGTAGATCCTTACCTTGAGTAATAAATCAATAATTATTTATATTTTATTAGCGTCTTTTATTACTGTCAAGCATAGTTATAAAACATCATATTACTTATAGCTTCATTTACCATAGAAATTCTCGCATGATTACTCAATTATTTTCTTTGACAATTTATACGTTATATTATTAATTCACTTAAGTTTGTCTTTTAGTTCCAATGAAGCTAATAATCAATTGTGTGCATCAGATGATGCGTGTAATAAAGTTTATGTTACTAACGCTGATATTGTTAATTGTAACTATTGCCCAGGCCACAACCGATTACGATTTACTATTTCAAATGATTCTGACTATCGCGTAGAAGTTGGAATTGAATATAAAATAATAGAGCAAGATGCTAAATACCCAGTGGAATGTAAAGACTGCTTCTTTCCCTGTTCGTTTTGATAACTGCGTTTCTTGCTATCCTATCACTTCTGAATACGTCATGTCTTCTGTTACTGCTCAAACCAGCAATTTGGAGCTACCAGTGTCTTTTAAGGCTATTTTATGTTACCTACATACTATCATTTTTATTTTCTGTAAAAATTGCAATCAATTCAATAACCTTAGGAATCTTACTATATAGATGTACACATCATTTCTTGTGTGATGTAACATACTATACAATATTTTAACATTTTCTTTGTAGTAAAAAATTTTTTAGATACTTACAAAAATTGTTGACTGTTTGTATATTATATGACTACAATATTAAATAATATTATATTACAAATAAGGTTAAATTTAAATAAAATCCACCCACTATTAAATTTTAAGGAGGATTTGCCATTATGAAAACCCTATACATAAAGTTTTTGTGTGCTCATATTGTAATATTTTTATTTACTACCTATTCAATTGCAGAAGAAAAGTCATTAAGCTATGACAAAATGCGTAATCTTTTTATTAATCAGCTTTCAACATTTTTAGATCTTAAAAAAAATGGTTACAGTATAAGTCAGTTCAACTTTAATTCTAACGATTATAATCTATACACTTTAGTAGGAGTTAATGGACTGGATTTTAAATATATGGATGGTATTTTTACAGGTATCATTTATATTCACAATAAATCACCTGAAAGTGATACCTTTGCCTACCCTTTAACGTATATAGGTAATTTTGATTTTGGTAAAATTATTTATGGGTTAAACATTGTATATGATAAAGATAAATTAAACAAAACAGAAAATATTAATATTGTCCCAGTACTAAGTTATTATTATTCTGGTGAATTAATTGATTTGACTACTAAATTTTTGAGTGATGATAAACCTCAAAATGTTAATTTTTATTCAATTGAACCTGGCTTTAAATTATCTGACGAGTATAAAATCTATCCATATTATACATTTAATGATATTAATGATTATTATAAATTTCGACAAACAGGTTTACGGTTTGAAATAAATAAATTAGATCCCTGGAATATGAGTGAAAGTTCTGATATAAAATTATTTATGGTTTTAAAGTTTGATATTGAAAATACATACAATAGCATACATTACAATTTTAGCGAATCAATAAAAAATAACGACTACTATACCTATAGATTTGAATTTGAATATGGATACTATCTTGGACTCTGGTATAGCGAATATTATGGTAAGGGTTTTGGTCTTGGTTATGCTTTTAATTTTGAATTAGAT